>JAYUPS010000082.1:0-4815 GCA_043759945.1 Bdellovibrio sp. | reverse complement strand
TATTTGCGGCCGTCCACGGAACCCCTCAGGGTTACTGCGCTGCTTGCTTTGACGGAAAATATCCGACAAAATTGCAAGATGAGTTTATGGAATCCCCTCGAGAAGGGGGACTTGATTGATGTTGTTGCCCCGGGGTGGATTTGCAAAGTCGAAGCGCTGGCCCCGGCTTTGGATTATTTTAAATCTTGGGGCCTACGGGTGCGTTTGCCCCCGGACCTGTTAGAGCCTTGGTCCTTTTATGCCAACACGGACGCCAAGCGCGCCGGATTTCTAAAAAAAGCTTTGACTGCCAAAGACTCTAAAGCCGTTTGGTGTTTGCGGGGCGGATCGGGCTCCCAGCGAATTCTGCCGCTCGTTTTCAATCAAAAAGCTCCCGCCCACAAAAAAATGTTTATTGGTTTTTCCGACATGACCGCGGTGCACGCCGCACTGGGAAAAATTTGGAAGTGGCCAAGCATTCACGGTCCCATGTTTGAACGGCTGGGGGCTCAGGACCTGCCCGAAGACGTTATCAATGAAATGCGGGCCCTGGTTTTTGGTCAATCCAAAGAGGTCACTTATCCGGAACTAAAACCCCTCAACACCGGGGCAAAAAAAGCGAAAAAAATTTCGGGAATCATGACGGGCGGAAATCTGGTGACCTTTCAAAGTTTGCTCGGAACAAAATACTTTCCCAAGGTGCAGGGAAGTATTTTATTTTTCGAAGATGTCGGCGAGCGCGGATACCGAATTGATCGCATTTGGACACAGTTTGAACAAGCCGGAGTTTTCAAAGGCGTCAAAGCCATTGTGCTCGGGCAGTTTACCGGCGGAGAAGAACCTGGAACTAAAGATTCCCGCGTTGAGGAGGCTTTCAGAAATTTAGCCGAGGCGACAAAAATTCCGGTTTTCAAAAACCTGGAAGTGGGCCACGGACTTTTGCAACGGCCCGTGATTTGCGGGGTTCCGGGCTTTATCGAGAAAAATAAACTCCGCGTTCCGCTGACTTGGGGCCGAAAATGAGAGAGTCTCTTTTTGAACAGCGGGTCTATTACAAAGTCCTTGATAAACTTCCGGGAAGCGCCCCGGGCTGTCAGATTCAGGTGCACCAAGCCGGGCGGAAGCTTTGTGACATTTCGGTGGGCGACACTTATCCGTATTATGATTTAGCCAGCCTGACAAAAATTATTTTTACGGTACCGGCCCTGATGCTGGCCTTTGAGCGCGGCAAATGGAACTTTGAATCCAAGGTTGTTGATTTCTGGCCGGACTTTCAAGATTCCACCACCACGCTGGTGGATTTGTTGACCCACTCGAGCGGTGCTGTTTGGTGGCATCCCTTTTACCAAGATATCGACCTTTCTTTAAGTATTTTAGACAAACGAAAGCAGCTGAAATCCGTTATTCAAACGTTGCCCTGGGAAAAAAAAGAGACTGCCGTTTATTCCGATGTGGGTTTTTTGGTTCTTGGCTTTTGTTTGGAAGCCATTTTTGAGAAATCACTTCCCGAAGTCTGGATGGAAGTTAAAGAAGTACTTTATCCTGGCCTTTCCACTTTGAATTTTCATTTGAATAATAAACCCTTGGAAGAAACTCGCTTCTACGGACCCACGCAACGTTGTCCCTGGCGCGGCAAATTAGTACAGGGCGAAGTTCACGACGAGAATGCCTGGTCCCTGGGGGGCATTAGTTCTCACGCCGGACTTTTCGCCAGTATTGATGATGTCTCCTGGTATGGTCTTTTTTTACGTTCTCAGTTGCTGGGAGTTTCTAAGACAGCTTTTAAATTAAAAACTGCGCGGATGTTTACCTCGCGCGCCTTGCCGCTCGGCAAAGGCGATTGGTCTTTGGGTTTTATGATGCCCACGGTGGGGCTCGCCAGTTGCGGAGACTATTTTTCACCCCATAGCATCGGCCATACGGGCTTTACCGGCACCAGTATTTGGTATGATCCCTATCAAGATCTCCTGGTGGTTATTTTAAGCAATCGGGTCTTGCTCGGACGAGATTTAAAAGATTTCGCAAAACTGCGGCCCCAAATTCATAATTGGATCGTCGAAGAATTAAAGAGGGTCTAATGAAAATTTCGGATTTGAAATCTGGCAGTCACGTTCACATGCTCGGAATTTGCGGGACCGCGATGGCCAGTCTGGCTGGCCTGCTAAAGAATCGCGGTTTCAAAGTGACGGGCAGTGATTCCAATCCCTATCCGCCGATGTCGACCCAGATAGAAAGCTTGGGGATCCGGATTTTGAAGGGCTACTCGGCACAAAATCTGGAAACAAATCCGGACTTTGCCATTATCGGAAATGTGATCCCCGCCAGCAACGAAGAGGCTCAAGCCTTGATCGCAAAAAAAATTCCCTACACGTCTTTGGCTAAAGCCATGGGCGAAGCCATCATCGAAGATCGCGAGAGCATCGTGGTGTCGGGCACGCACGGAAAAACCACGACCACCTCCCTGATGGCTTGGGTGGCCCAGCAAGTCGGAGTCAAGCCCGGTTTTCTGATCGGGGGAATACCAAAGAATTTCGGCCAGAGCTTTCAAAGTCCGGGCGGAAATTATTTTGTCATCGAAGGCGACGAATACGACACGGCTTTTTTTGACAAAGTCCCCAAATTTATTCATTACCGACCAAAACATGTGATTTTAACCAGCTGTGAATTTGACCACGCCGACATCTACAAAGATTTTGCCGCCGTCAAAAGTGCTTTTCAATTGCTGATGAACCTTATTCCCCAAGATGGAACTTTGCTCTATTGGGCCGAGGACCCGGCGGTTCGTGAACTGGCAGCTCTGTCGAACGCCAAAGCTAAAATTGGCTTTGGCATGAAAGCGGCTGATTTGACGGCAGAAATTACCGACTCTGGAGAATGGACCCAGTTCAATGTGAGATACCTGGGAAAAAATTTAGGTCCATTTAAAATGATTTTGAGTGGACAATACAACGTGCTCAATGCTTTGGCGGTCATCGGTATTGCCATTCAGTTGGGCTGGGATTTGAGTGTCGTCAAAGCGGCTTTGTTGAGTTTTCAAGGGGTCAAGCGACGCCAAGAAGTTTTGGGTGAGCCCGGCGGGATCACTGTAATCGAAGATTTTGCCCATCATCCGACGGCCGTGCGCGAGACTCTGAAGGGTTTGCGCGCGAAATATCAAAAAAGAAAAATTTGGGCGGTGTTTGAACCGCGATCGGCGACCTCTCGGAGGAAAGTTTTTCAACAAGATTACGCCCAGGCATTTAACGACGCCGATGAGGTTTGTCTCAATGAGCCTTTTGATCAAAGTAAAATCCAGGAACAGGATCGCTTTTCCTCGGGAGATTTAGTCAGAGATCTGGCGAAAAATCAAAAGTCGGCTGCCCTTTTTTCGGCGGCGGATCTGATCGTGCAGCACTTGCAGACAAAAGCCCAGCGCGGGGATGTCATTGTGTTGATGAGCAACGGGGGCTTTGATGGCATTTACCAAAAGCTGCTCCAAGCACTCGGGAAACCTTAAGCGTCTCAAAATGAGTCGACTTCGGTCGGTTTTTTAGCGTCTTTTACCGTCCCAGTTGAGAATCTTTCCGGGCGCAGGAATAATCATTAAATGCGCAGCTTTGCCGGATTCTTGTTTCTATTTTTATTTTCCTTAAATAGCTTGGCCCAGCAAGAGTGTTTCCGTCCCAAGCGCGAGAAGCTGATCGACGCGGGGGTCCCGATAGGAATCAAGATGCAAATGTCCACCCTGTACGACAACGAGGGTTTTTTGCGGGACACGCGCAAAGAGATCGAACACTACGCCGACGATTCGACGTGCGCGACCCAACTCACCCAAATAGCCTGCACCATCATTCCCCGCCGCGATTTTGATTATGACCGAAAAAAGGGACTTTACCGTTTGAACGCAAGTGCTCCGACCATGGCCCAAAGAAATAAAGTCTGTCTGGATGAGCGCTTCGCCAAACAATTAGCGCCGGGCACTTGCAGCTGTTTTTTATCGAACGACAACGAAGTGACGACGGCCGGTCACTGTTTTCCCGGCGCTAGCGATCACCAGAAAAAAACAGCCTGTCAGAATTCGATGATCGTTTTTGGATTTGATGCCGCCGCCGCCAGGAATGGTTACGAATTTAAACAGGATCAAGTTTTTAATTGCAGCGGGATGGACAAAACGGATGGTACAGCCCACCCGAATAAATCAGAAAGACTTGCTCTCGAGAAGTATAAAAATATCGACATCGTTCGGGTGCGATTGGACGGCAAAGCCAGTAATCGCTCGCGAAAACCGCTCGATATTTCAAAAATGAAATCGCTTCCCAAACCCGCGGTGGGTGACGATTTGTGCATGATTGGTTCTCCATTGGGAGCCCCGCTAAAGATGGCCCTCGGCGAAGTCAAAGCGCTTCGAAAAATGACCGTGAAAGACACATCAATGACGGTCATTCGTTCCAACATGGACGGAATGGCCGGTGCATCTGGAGCGATGGTCGTCGATTGCAAATCCGGAGCACTGGTGGGCGTGTATTTAAGCGGCGCGCCGGACTTAAAAGACAAAAACAACGAGGGCTGCATGCGGCCGATCTTTCACGATTCCACCAAGATCGCCGAGGGCTTTCATGGCGAGAATATTCTTTGGGTCGGTGACATTCCGGAGGCCTCGTACAGCTATGGGTTTAATGGTGGAAATTCAAAATCCTTTCAGGCGCCGGGCGTTAAGTAAAGACAGTCCGTCTTTGAGTGAATAGTCCTTGGGGATGGCTGAAGAGACCCCTTTGATGCGCCAGTATTGGTCGATTAAAAATGCCCATTTGGACAAAATTCTTTTGTTTCGTATGGGCGATTTCTACGAAATGTTTT
>JAYUPS010000081.1:0-4832 GCA_043759945.1 Bdellovibrio sp. | reverse complement strand
TCAGAAAGTATTCTTTCGTAGCGAAGGCTCCCATCCCAGTTTTTGGCAGTTTCAACACCGGATGTTTTTGATTGAAGGTAGCCACCGGCGATTGTCAGCACATTGGCGTCATAAGTGTAACTGGTTTTTTGTTTGCCCGAGTAGGCCTCGGTCTCGGTGTTTCCTGAGGTCGTAACAACTGCCAGTCCGGATTCGTTCTTCCAGGCCTTAGCCTCCTGTGAGTTTGATTGAGGGGAGACCAGCATCAGGACTAGAAGTATCATCACTAAATTTTTGTTCATGCTGTTGAGCTAAAGCGAGCCAGCGATAAATTCAACACGCATAGTGTTATCCATATCACTTCCACCCCTATCATTGGTACCACTCCAGCTCGACCACCTAACTTAAAGGAGCTTATGAGCGTCATTAAAGAATTTCAAGAATTTGCCGTCAAGGGAAACGTTATGGATATGGCCGTGGGTTTAATCATCGGGGCTGAGTTCGGCAAAATAATAAATTCGATGGTGACCGACTTAATAATGCCGCCCATTGGACTTATTTTGGGGGGAGTGGATTTTAAAAATCTTTTTGTGGTGCTGAAAGAAAGTGCTACAGTGCCAGGACCTTACCAAACTCTAGAAGCCGCTCAGAAATCGGGAGCGGTGACCGTCAATCCCGGGATGTTTATAACAACGGTCATCTCATTTACGATTATTGCGATTTGCGTTTTCATGATAATTAAACTCATGAATCGTTTGCGGACCGGTGTCGTCGTTCGGCGTCCAACAGTATGAGAGCCATTCGTAAGTTTTTTTTCGGTTTAATTATTTTGGTCGGTTTTGTCGGCATAGGATTTATTTTCGTCGAATTCTATCCCTACATCTTTTCGCGCAAAGTGACGGGTGTCTTGGTTTCGATTGAACGTATTCAATTGAATGTTTCGCTGATGCAAACGTCCGGCGACCAACAAATGAATCCCTCGCTGTTTTCCTTTGCCTTGGCGATCCGCGAAGACAGCGGAGAGATCGTGGCAGCTTCCGCCGAAGATCGCCAGTGGGCCGCAGCGGCCAAAGGAAACTGCGTCGAAGCGGTTTACTACCCTTACCCGCCCTGGCAAGTCATGAAATCGGGCACTTACCATAACGCTCGGCTCGACAAGATGACCGACTGCCCGGAAAAAGCGAAAGCCGTTTTGCCCAACATTTAGTCAGATCACTATTATTTCAAAGACAGCGACCAAGTCCTTGCGGGCTAAAATCGAATACAACACGATTTTGCCCGGTTCAAATCCTGCATTTACTCTTTTGAGACTCTCCCCCGGGAGTCCCCAAACAAGGAGTGAACGGATGAAAAAACTATCGATGGTTTTGGCCTTCTTAATGACTTCTTTAGTGACTGCGCAAATGGCTCAAGCGGCTTGCCTTAAAAATTTGAAAGCCGTCGAAGATTACGAGAAAACAGACGCAGCTTGCAGTTCCGATTTTATTAAAACTCTGTGGAGCACGTACAAGAACAAGACCCTGCAAGGCGAAGGCATGGCCTCGAATTACCAAATTCAGTTTTTAGACCCGGCCCAGGGATTCTCCTTAATTTACAACGGCGCCAGAATCAGCGGCACCATGTGTTGCCAAGGAGGTCGCTGGCAAATGAAAAATCAAGAAGGCAACCAAACGCTTTCGACAGTCAAAGGCGGTTTAATAATTTCCGGTTATGTTTTCCGACCAATGCCCACTTACCCCCGGGATTCAGGCCGAAATCAAGCGGGAGGCGGAGCCAGCTGGCAACGCTACGTTCCTGGCGCTTCGTCCAGCAAAGGCCTCAATTAGCACGACTTAGGTCCATAAAAAATTAAGTGTCTCGTCTTGGGACATATTACAATTCGCTCTTTCCCAGATCCCCGAAAAAAAGTTAACCTAATTAGTGAAACTTATCAGAACGATTCGGGGGAATCTGTCTATGTCTTGTTCGGTTCGCAAAAGCCAGGGTGGCTTTGCCTTAATTTATGCAATCGTCGGGTTGGTCTTTGTATCGACTCTCTTTTATTTTTTATCCGACTACTTGATAATGCTCGGAAAGCAAACCAATCGAAAAGTAAATCTCACTCACGGCCGCATGGTCATCCATAGTTTTCTAGATTACACAATTTACGGAGTTAAACAGCGTTGGTGTTTTGATGACTATTGGCTTCCGGCCTCCAATTGTCAGATCACTCACGCACGTTCCATCGAGCGACTGATCATGAGCCCGGACTCCACACGACTTTACAACGAGATGGTGGCTGCCGGACAAATAGTCGGGGCTCCTTTGCAAAATTTAGTTTCGTTTACCACCGTGGTAGACCTGCAGGGCATGCTGCCGGCGCACCCCCTTTATCAAATTATTCAAACCGCTCGGGTGCAAGTTCCCATAACGAAAGTGGAAGTCACTTTGGCGCGAGACCGTCGCCCGCAAATGCCCGTGGGCGGTCGCGAAATGTTTTTGCGCTTAAGCCTGCGAGTTTTAGATACAAACGACAACGTCGTTCAGTGGCAGGGTCTGCCCATGACCGGCAAAGTGGATCTTGTGGTTTTCCCCAGGGAGCTCGGTTCATTTGCGATGATGGCGGCTAACGATTTGCGATTAGATCTTGGGTACCAAGATCCCGTCACCGACGGCGATCTGGTCATACATCAATTTGCCACACGTTCGGAAACCGCGGGCTGGCCGGGACTTGTCTTTGAAAGTCCGGTTTTTGTGAACGGCAACGTGGTCCTGCCGACGTCTCCTCCGGAATCAAATCCTTTGGATCCGCACTTCGCCGCGGTGACTTTTTCGGACAAAGTATTTTTGGGCAGCGGGCAAATAATGCGCAACGATCGGCGTTTCAAGCCCAAAGCGGCAGGCGATCAAAAAGATCAACTCTGGAGTCAGGTCCGCGAGTTCGGCGGATTCCAGCGTGGGGTCGAAATCGATGGGGCCAGAGATCAGGGATTGGATGTCCTTTCAAGTCGCAGAGCTATTGATCCACTGGATGAAAGCTTTATGGAAAGATGCGTGGGCTTGGTGACCGTGCGATCGCGTCTAAATTATTCCCGAAACAGCCATCTGGCGGCAGTCAACAAAGGCGGAGACCTTGGTTCCGGTTTTAATTACCGCTTGGGTTTTTCGGGCGGCAACTGGATTACCCCACAAGAGGGCACTCCCCGGGGAGGCAGCCCCGTTGGCCGATTCCGCATGCGTTGGCGCAACCCCTCGGTGAGTCGCAGTTACGATTTGCCGGCAGCAGGTAACCCCAACGAGGAGTATCTGAGTCCTGGTCAGTCCCTAGCTCAGGATTATTCTCCGGATCGCAGTCCCGAGATCCCCGTTCGGGAAAACGAACGCACGGCCCGCCAGCAACAATTGGCTCAGCTGCTGGCGGCGGTTCCCGTTGATGCGGCGGCGGTCGCAGCAGCCCAGGCTGACATCACTCGATTGACGGCGCGAATTGATTTTTTAGATGAAGTTGATCGTCGCCAGTCGCGCGTCACCCTAGAGGTCTTGTCATCACCTGCGACCAACGAACAAGCCCGCATGTTTGTCGATCTTCGCGTTCGCGCCAATCCGGCCAATGGATTTGTAAATTCCGAGGGCGAACCAATTTCTTTTCAAGTCTCCACCGAGTTATTTGATGTGGGCTGCGATCGGGGCCGTTGCCGGGGCGAGCGCTTGCGGGGGCGGGATCGAGATGAATCGATGGAGGCTTCACAGTTTTTACAGCGCGGGTGGCTCAATTTCTCGGCGATTGGACCCGCTGTGGTGGGACCTAGCGGAATTGCGTTGGCTGAATTTGGTCCGGCAGTTTATTCGGATATCGCCGATGAAACGGCCGATTGGGTCGGATTAGAAAACGCCTGCACTTATTCACCACGACTTGCCTTTGGGGGCGCGGACTGGGGCTCCTCTTTCTTAGATTCCACATTTAAATCTTGGAATTTTTCGCCCGACGATGCTCTGCTATCGAGCCAAGCCAACTACCGAACGGGGCCGAGCTTGTTTTTGAACTCAGGAAATTCAACTCCGGGGATAAACATTCGATTTAATGTTAAATCTTTGGTGAACCGATGTGTGATCCAAGCCTCGGCTCGTTTTGTAACCGGATTTTTTAATTGTCGCGAGCTGATCATCGAGGAGCGATCCACGCCATTAAGAATTATTGGAACATTTATTTTGTCCCGCCTAAATATTCATCCGACGGCCTATCGCTATGGTATTCGCTGGAGTACTATTTATCACCCGATGGCGACCCAAGAATTGATTCAAGCTCAAGTTTTGCGGCCTCACGTTACAACAGACAACTGCAATAATCCGCTGGCCAGTCCGATCTGGCATCCTTACCCATCGATTCGTGAAATTGCCAATAACTTTAAATGCAATATTATCTCTCTTCGCAATCAAGCGGATCCTTTCACGTGGACTACGGTGGAGCCAGACTGCGGGCTTCTGTCCAACAGCGATCGTCGAGTTCCTTCGGACGCGTCCAACACCAAATGTAAAAACCGCATCGTTAGAGCCGTGGTTTTTGAAGTCTCAAGGGATTCTTCCTTATGAGGAATCAAAAGGGGTTTTCTTTAGTTGAAGCACTGGTAGCGGTCGGATTGATCGGGTTGGTCGGATTTTCGCTGGCCATCGGCATTCATCAGTTTCGAGCGTTGGTCGCAAAATCACAAGTCTCACAGGTTGTGGATCGACAGATCAACGACATCGTTGAAAATATTCGGCCGAATATAAATCTTTATCAAATTGATTACACCCTGAGCGAAGAAGAGCGCTTGGGTGCTTTACTGATCGAACGCCTTCCGATGGCCTGGGACATTGGCGTGATGGCTAGCGTG
>JAYUPS010000080.1:0-13447 GCA_043759945.1 Bdellovibrio sp. | reverse complement strand
AATAAATATTTATTCTCAATATGTTCACGCTGTTAGGTCTCAAAGTGAGACGGCCATTGGACGGGCTTTCCCTGCGTGATGGCCATCATGCGGTCCATCGAAACCTGAGCGCGGGCGCGGATTTCCTCGGGGAGCGTCACTTGCGGCGACAAGGTTTCGAGCGCACGTTTTATTTTCTCTAAATTATTAAGTTTCATGTAGGGGCAATCATTGCACAGACAGTTTTTATCCTCGGTCGGCGCCTGAATGAGCTCTGCTTCGGGACGCAGTTTTTTCATCTGGTGAAAAATACCAGTTTCAGTGGCCACAATAAATTTTTTCGAGGGATGAGTTTGCACAGTCTCGAGTAATTTTGAAGTCGATCCAATAATGTCTGAAACCGCGAGCATATTGTCTTCACATTCGGGATGCGCAATTACCAAAGCATCCGGGTGAGCTTTGATTAAATCATGCAGCCGTCGCGCGGAAAAAAGTACATGCACCTGGCAGGATCCCGGCCACAGAATCATCTCCCGGCCCAGTTCCCGCTGCAGCCAACGGCCCAGGTTTTTATCGGGTCCAAAAAGAATGGGCCGATTTTTTGGTATCGCATCGACGATTTTTTTAGCGTTCGAAGAGGTCACGATCACGTCAGAAATCGCTTTGACCTCGGCACTGGAATTTACGTAAGTGACCGCGATGCCGTCCGGATATTTCTGCCGCCACGCCAAATACTGCGCGTAGGGGGAACCCTCGACCAGTGAGCAACCTGCATTCATATCCGGAACCAAAACGATCTTGTCGGGATTTAGAATCTTCACGGATTCGGCCATGAACACAACGCCCGCGAGCAAAATCACGGGATTAGTAGCCTTCTGTCCCATCTGAGCCAGAAAGTAACTGTCGCCGACATGATCGGCGATGTCTTGGATGGCGCCGTCCTGGTAAAAATGAGCTAAGATCAGAGCATTCCGTTCTTGCTTGAGTCTTTGGATGTCTTGAATGATATCGTAGCTCATGGCCAATCTTGTCTCATATTTTAAGCCAAATTGCACTAGCCTCGGCCGGCCGCAGCCACTTCTGCTTTTGGCGCCCATGGAAGGGCTCGTCGATCCGCTCTTGCGCGAGGTTTGGACCGAAATCGGCGGTTACGATCTGGTCACCACCGAATTTATTCGGGTGACCGAGGCCGCCATCCCCCCGAAAGTTTTTTTTCGGGATGCACCGGAGCTAAAAACGGATTCTAAAACCCGCAGCGGCACCCCGATGTACGTTCAGCTGTTGGGCGGCGATCCAGACAGGCTTGCCTTAAACGCCGTGACCGCAGTTGAGTGCGGCGCCATCGGGATTGACCTGAACTTCGGTTGTCCCGCCCCCACCGTGAATCGCAATGATGGCGGCGCGACGCTTTTGAAATATCCCGACCGGATCTACAACATCGTGAACACCGTACGCCAGGCCCTGCCCCGTCACGTGCCACTCACTGCAAAATTGCGCTTGGGATTTTCCGACACTGATTTGTGTTTGCAAAACACCCGCGCCGCCGCGGCTGGCGGGGCATCCCGATTGACCCTGCACTGCCGAACAAAGCTCGATTTCTATCGCCCTCCGGCTTATTGGGAATGGATTCCACTCATCCGCGAACATTTAAATAGCCACGGCTTAGACCCGCAATTGATCGCCAATGGCGAGATCTGGACACTCCAGGATTTTATCCGGTGCCAAGCGATCAGCAAAGCCGACGGTTACATGCTGGGACGCGGGGCTGTTGCAAATCCGTTCCTGGCCTTAAGAATTCGCGCGTATCTTGAGGGTAAAGAATTTCCGCAAGATGACTGGGAACAAATTCTAAAAATGATGCCCGGCTATTTCAAAATTTGCCGCGAACAAGAATCCGAAGCCTATGCGGTACCGCGGATGAAACAATGGTTGAAGTTTTTGTCGCCCACTTGGCCCCAGGCCTTATTGATTTTGGAAGAAGTTAAAAGAATTACTTCGGCCCAGGAATTTGAACGTTCGATGTTTTTTCGTTCCAACCCTCAGATCGAACCTGAGCTCGGTAAAGGTGCGGCGCACCTTCACCTTTAGATGGTTGATCCGCCTTTGAGAACATTGATGATCGACTTCGAAACGGTTTTTAAAGACTCAATCACACCTTTGCCCTCAGAGGCGGTCGCTTCAAACTCGGGGCTGTTGTAGATGTTTAAAGCCGCGCGCAGTTCTTTTGTAGAGGCCGCACTCGGCAGATCGCGTTTGTTGTATTGGATCACTAAGGGCACTTCGCGAATGTCGTAGCCTTGGGCTTCGAGATTGCGTTCCAGATTTCTAAAGGCTTGGATATTTTCTTCCATACGCTCAGTCTGCGAATCAGCAACAAACACAACGCCGTCCAAACCCTTTAAGATTAACTTCCGAGAGGCATCGTAAACCACTTGTCCCGGAACTGTGTACAAATGGAAGCGCGTTTTGTAGCCCCGGATTTCGCCGATATTTAAAGGCAAGAAATCAAAAAACAAGGTGCGCTCGATGTCGGTGTTGAGAGCCACTAGTTTTGAGCGTTGTTCTTGAGCGGTGTGTTGGTAGACCCACTGCAGGTTGGTGGTTTTACCGCCGAGCGAGGGTCCGTAGTAGACGATTTTGCAGTGAATTTCTTTGGCATTGTGATTAAAGAAAGACATTACAACTCCACCCGGTTTTCCAAGGCTCGACTCATCGTGCGATCATCGACGTAGTCAATATCTCCGCCTATTGGAACACCATGTGCGATCCGACTCAAGCGAAGGTTTTTTGTCTGCAGCATTTTGGTGAGATAGAGCACGGTCGTATCGCCCTCTAAATCAGCATCCAGGGCCAAGATAATCTCTTTAATCAAAGGGGTTTTGCCCTCGAGCCCGGTATTGATTCGGGCCAAAAGCTCAGCCAATTTCAAATCGCTGGGCCCCACACCATCCAAGGGCGACAGGGCTCCGTGAAGAACATGGTAGCGACCCTTGAACGCACCTGAAGACTCGATTCGCAATATGTCCGAAGGCTCTTCGACCACGCAAATGGTTTCATCCGTGCGATGAGGATCCATACAAAAATGGCAAATCACCCGATCGGTAAAACTAAAACAGCGCGGGCAATCGTGAACTTCGAGCCGCACTTGCATCAGCGCTTCGGCCAGTCGTTCCGGATAGCCGTTTTTAGATTTCAAAATATGATAAGCCAGCCGTTGCGCAGACTTTGGGCCCACCCCGGGCAAACGAGAAAGTTCTTGAACCAATTTTTCAAGCGCCGGGATTGCGAGCATGGATTACGTCATCCCCGGAATGCTCATTCCGCCGGTGATTTTTTCCATCTCTTTACTCGAGGTCTCTTTGGCCACTTTCAAAGCGTCGTTGGTCGCAGCCTGAATCAGGTCTTGCAACATCTCGACGTCTCCTGCGGTCATCACATCCGGAGTAATCACAACCGCTTTGACTTGGTTGTCACCCGTGACTGTGATTTTCACTGCGCCTCCGCCGGCCGTGCCGTCGTAAGTGCGGGTTGCTAGCTCCTCTTGGAGCTTTTTCATTTTCATTTGCATTTGGTTGGCCTGTTTCATCAACTGAGCCATTCCGCCGCCGCCCATACTCTTCACTCGCTACGCTCCTTCCAGGTCACCACTTCGTGGTCGACCCTTGTTCAGGTCACCGCTTCGCGGTCGACCTTGTTCATTTTTTCTTATCTGTGAATCCTTGCACTTTTCCCTGAAAAACACGATTAAAAGTCATTACTTTGGGATGCTTGGCCACCTGTTCAAGGAGCTCGTCATCTTTTTGCTGAGCTTTTTCTTGCGCGATGCCTTTGGCGGACAAATTTCCGGCTGAACCTGTCTCGGTCACCACGGAAACATCCACGGCAAATTTTGCGCCCCAGTTTTGTTCGAGCAGCCCTTCGAGTTTCTTTTTATTGTCTGGCAAAACCAATTGGTCCCGCAAGAAACTCATTTTCGCGGGGGCCGAAAGGTCCAATTTACCGGCTTCGATTTTAATAAAAAACAAAGGCTCAATTTTAGCCCCAAACAGCGGATCAATTTTTTTGATTTTCTGAACAAACTCGTACCACTTTTCCGAAGGGCTCAAGTCCCCGGTGCGCGCCAGAGGTGCGGGCTTCGCGGGAGTACCAGACGCCGAAGTCATCGGACGCCCGGGAGCCGTCGGCGGAAGTGCGGGAGCCGGAGTGACCGACAGAGCGGGAGAGCCCTCGGTCAGCAGTTGTTGAATGTCGATCCACTTTGGTGCGGTGGCCATTCTTAGAAGAACCATCTCCATCACCCAGCGTGGGTTGGAAGCGCGGTTCAAATCGGCCGCGCCCTTTAAGGCAATATCAAAAAGCATTTGCAATTCGACGTCGTGAATACCGACGGAAAGATCTTTTAAAAAGCGAATCTCAGCGTCCGAGAGATCAATGAACTGACTGGCTTGATCTTGAAACATTTTAACCATGGCCAGGTGGCGCAGATCCTCGATCAAATTTTCTAAAAAGAGTGCTGCATCCAGTCCCACCGTGTTCATTTGGGTAAACACGCTCGCAAAAATTTGGGGGTCTTTGTTAACGATCGCGCCCAACACTTGTTTTAAAAGATGAATATCTGAAAGACCCAAAATCGAAACGACATTGTCTTTGGAAACTTGGCCGGTTGAAAACGTAATGACTTGATCTAAGAGCGACTGACTGTCGCGCATCGAACCGTCACCCTGACGAGCAAGCAGCCACAAAGCATCTTCTTCGCAATGAAAACCATCGGTCTTACAAATTAAAGCCAAACGCTCGGCAATCACGCGGGTTGAAATCCGGCGAAAGTCATAGCGCTGACACCGTGAAAGAATGGTGGCGGGGATTTTATGAACCTCGGTCGTGGCCAAAATAAAAATCACGTGAGCGGGGGGCTCTTCCAAAGTTTTTAGAAGCGCATTGAAGGCCGACCCTGAAAGCATGTGAACTTCATCGATGATGTAGACTTTGTAAGTCCCGCTCGAGGGCATAAACCCCACCGAGTCCCGAAGCTCGCGAATGGAATCAACACCATTGTTCGAGGCCCCGTCGATCTCGATCACATCGACACTGCGACCCAGATTGATTTCTTCGCAGATCGAACATTGATTGCAGGGAACAAAATTAATTGCTTGGGGACACCGAATGCTTTTGGCTAAAATCCGGGCCGAAGAAGTTTTTCCGGTGCCTCGGGGACCCGTAAATAAAAGTGCGTGGTGCAGACGATCGTTCTCGAGCGCATTTCGCAACGTGGTGGTGACATGGTCTTGACCCACGAGCTGGTCAAAATTTAATGAGCGCCATCTTCGTGCGATCGCCTGATAAGACATTCATCCCCTAGAGTGCTGAAAGTCGTCGAGCGCGAAGCGCTGACGTGCATAAAGCGGTCGGGCACCCCTTCTCACAGAAGACTCTGGGTACCGTTGCTCCCTTCCGGGCCTAGCGGGGTTATCAGAGCGCAACTTGGAAGGACCCGACCAGTCCCAGGTGTAGTCTATCGAGGGGGAATTTCCGATGGATAACTTAGGGCGTCAGTGAACTCAAAGCCTGATATCCCCTCATTTGGATTTCTGACCATGATTTGGAAATTCCAAAAAGTCTCTCGACGGTGGCAATCACATTTTCGGGTAAAATCACGCTGGTGCTCGAGTCTCTGACGGCCACAACTTTTTGGGTGCGATAATCAAATCCACTCGCGATGTGATAGGACGATCCGATCGGGGATTCATCTCGGGTGATCAGGCGGCTGCCTCCGACGGTCTGACCGCCGCGAATGCCTTTGCCGATCAAGATGACCGAGTTGGTCATCGGATTATGATCTTTACCGCCCGAGGTGTTGAGCGCCGGGGTTCGCGCAAAGTCAGAAGTAACGTAAAACGTCGTGCGGTCGTAAAAACTTTCGCCCGAGGTCCCAAACGGCGTCTGCTGAAAAGCTTTTAAAATAATTCCGATGTCGGCCATTAAGCCCTTCAACGCATTCAGGTGATTGGTCTCGTGCCCCGAGTGGGTATCTAGCCCCTGCCCTTGGAATGGACGCAAACTCAAGGTGGCCGTGCGAGCCAAGCCCGCTTGAAAACCGGCCATAGCCAGGGGAAGTTGTTGCAAGACAAAATTATTCGCCGGCAAAACGGAATTTAAAGATTCCCGAATCTTTCGGGCGAGCTCTTGCATCTCTTTTAGTTTAGCGGCTTGTTTTTTTAACAATTCTTGCGCTCGCGAAACCGGCGAATTAGCCCTTGGCAAATCCAGATCAGTCCCGACTGATTCTCCGACGCCGATCAGGGAATTAACATCGGTTACCATCTGTTTTGAAGATCCCATAAACGGACGACCATTCAGGCTCAAAACCCCCAGCGCGCCCGCGTCCGACGCGCACTCGGCAATTTGGACTGCGATTTCTGGACGGCTCACGTTACCCATGCCCGTTGTCATGTACCGGCGATGAGCGTCGTGCCCGTTATCAGAAATGCCGGCCAAAATTCCGTTCACGACAGCCATTTGGCTGGCGTACTCCATCAGGGGTTTCATCGCCGGGCCCATGAATATCTCTTCGCTCTTAAGCAACTCCGAGGGCGAATACTCGATAAACATATCTTTCGCGTCGGGGCGCTGCTCGGGGATCCACGGATCTGTGGCCAAAGTAACGTCCCAGCCCTCGGTCAAAGTAATTTGAACGAAGAAGTGATCTTTATTTTCAGCCGCCATCAGGGCATTCCACGGCAAGCTTCCGGCTAAAAATCCGCCGCCCACCATCTGTCCGCTGTTTTTCAAAAATTTTCGTCGATTCATTTAAAACTCCACAATCTCTAAAACATTAAAAATTCGTCACGAAGGGCGGCCCAAACTTGAACTTTTCGATAAGTGTCCGTCAAACTCAGACTTTCTGTTTGCTTCTGAAGGGCCGAAATCAAATCTTCCGCCGAAGCTCCGTTGATCTCTTCATAAACGCGCAGTGTTCCCCAAACTTTGAGCAAAAGCTCGCGAATCAGGATTCGCTGATCTTCATTGGACAGATCGCTCATCTTTAAATCCATCCACTCGTAGGGCTTGGTCGAACATTTGTCGGCCCGGCAGGGAATAAATTTTTTGAGCTCCGCCGACTGTTCGTCTCTAACTCTTTTATTAATTGTCGGATGCGACGCGCGGGTGTGGTCGTAGGGCCCAAAAATTCCGATTTCGAGGGACAAGGCGCTTTCGGTGCAAGATTTCAGTTTTGTAATTAACCCCGCGCTGGGAGCCAGGGTGTCGGGCTCTCCGGTCGAAGGTCGATTTTCCCCCAGCAACACTCGCAAACTTTTAGAACCCGGCTGATCCGCGTAGTAGGCATCACAAGAGATATCGGCAATAAACATGGGAAACCGTTTCATAAAAAGTTCGGCCATATCCAGCGGCGAAAGATAGCGGGTTTGTGTTTCTTCGAAAGAGGTTCGGTGCACGTTCGGAAAATCGGCCGTGGCCGTATTTGACGTCAACAAACTTAACAAAAGTAGGATTGGCAGAAAGCGATTTGAAAATTTCATAAACTTCCCTCTTTCGTCGTTACAACGCCCGATTCATTCGGAGTTCCGGACTCGATCCAAGTTCTAATAAGTTTTAAATCTCCGATGGTGGGCTGCCAGGGACTTGTTTTGGGGGGCATCGATCGTCGGCCCGTTTGTCCCGTTAAATCTAAAGTGGCGGCAATAATATTTCGCATCCAATATTCTTGCGTTTCCGGCGCGCCGCCGATCGGCCATTGGGTCAGAACCGGGACCTGTTCTCCGCCCTCGGTCAAAACACCACCCCGGGCGCTATGACAAGATTCGCACCGATTCAAAATGACCTTGGACTGACGAGCCAAAGATCCCAAGGGATTCGAAGATTCCGGTTTAGCCCGAAACTCTGCAGAGGTGACGAGCGCTTTGACCAAAGCGTGGGGCCGACGCCCCCCTTTTTCAAAAAGCTGCGTTAGTTCTGCCGCTTGGAGATCAGTCATTTTAACGTCGCGACCCACAAACCAATTCCAAAAATGGTTCACCTGACAGCTGACGTACTCGGGCTGTTGAGTAATTTTATTGGCAAGATCACCGATTGAATTCACAGGCTGATTCACGAGCACACCGGATTTATTTTTAAAAGAAAGCGCTCCGCCATTGATCGAAGTTCCAAACCAGGGTCCCATTTTTAACAGGGTTCGCCCGGCGGGATCCAACTTGTAGTGGCAGGCCATGCAATCCGCCTGAGCCCCGTGAAGGGCTTCGCCAGAATTTTTCAATTCCTCCCGCAGTTCGTCTTCGGTTTTGTTTTTATCCGGGTAAATTTGATCTAAAATAGCTCCCAAATCCCCGGACTGATCAGGAATGGCCGCCGCCATAGAGTCACACAGAAAGATCCGAAAAATCGCCGCCGACCGCCGCCGGTTTTTATTAAGAGCCGTATTTCCGTAGCGACCCATGAATCGTGAGGTCGTGATAACCCCTGCAAAACGTTCATCGCCCGGGAAATTTTCGATTTCTTTTGGAAGCGTGACGGCAACCGTCGAATCAAAAGGCGCCGTATCCAGTTTAAAAGTTTTCAACGGAGATAAAAACAAGCGGTCCTGATTCAGGCGATTGCGGTCCTCAAAACCAATTCGATTGCGGAAATATTCGGTGTTTTGAGTACCATCGTAAGGAAGTGCTTCGAATCCATCGGATTCAAACCGCGTCGAGGTCAGTAATTGGTCCCAGCTTTGGTTGTCGCGATTGATGTTGTAGAAGATGTGGGTCATTGCGTCCCGGTAAGTCGCTTTCCGGGTCGGTGATTTAATCTGAAATAGTTCGCTTAAGTTGTAAGTCATCTTGTCGGCAAACTCCGGAGATTTTAGCAGTTCGTCGATGGACTGGCTAAAGAAAGCCTGGAGCTTGGCGGGATTTTTCTCGGCCTGCTCGAGAGCTTGATACTCTTGCACCGTGGGTTGTCGCCCAGCCAGGAAGCCCGTTAGCTTTCGAAGATAAGTGACGTTTCCAATTTCGTTATTGGCGTTACTGGATTGCGCCACCGCCGAAGTTACCCAAACAGAGCTGCATAGAAGCCAACTGATTAATATTAAAGCTCTCATTTGTAATCCCCTCCCGCTTTTGCATTGTAATCAATAGTGGACCCAAGATATCGTGGATTTTTATCTGCCGAATAAATTTTCATTGCTTCGGTTTTTTCGAATTCGGCCACTCTTTTGGTGTACGCGGCAAGCAGGGCTCCCAGGTTGTGAGACATCGTGATCTGACAGCTGTTAGAACCCATCACCAGGCTATAGGTCTGAGCCAACGGGACGTTGAACTCGTCTTTCAAATTTGCTCGTTGGGCGGATTGGTAGATCCCGTTTGCGGGGTCTTTCTTAAAGACCAAATTGTTAAAGACATCAGTCACCCGATTCTCGTCGTTGTCGGTTTCGGGATTCCTGACCATACTTTCGGCCAAAAGGGATTCGATTCTAAACTGTTCGGGGTCATTTTTTGTATCCCCGGTCAACCACCCATAATTGCTGCACGTCAAACCCACGGTGTCGGCGCGGTAACCCGTATAAAGTTCCCTAGCCGCTTCATCAGGCTGAAAGGTCACGTTCCCAAAATGTTGCAGATCTTCAGTGAGCTTTCCGCCATTGTAGTCAAGTATTTGCCCGATCTTTGAAACGTCAGGGTGTTTCGTCCATTGAATCGAAACTTTGGCGTGGTAAATCGAAGCTTGAAAGTTGCATTTTCCGGGAGCCATTTCGGGGTGACACAGATTCTCGGTCGAACTGACCTGGGAAGTTAGTGTCAACTTAATCGGACCCTGGATAAAAGAGGAAGCCTCTCGCCCATCGGTGAAAATCAGTCGAATGGCCGGAAGCCCCGAAGCTTTTGGGTTTCGCTCAACCGTAAACTTCGGGATGGGTGTTGGTGTGGGTATTGGGGTTTGCGCCGGGGACAGGGATCCGAACAGGGGCATAAACAGAACGAGCAATTTGGCTTTGCCAAGTTTGAATTTCATAAGATCCTTCGAAGGTTTGGATCCTTTCTTTTCTGTGTCTTACGGGGGTCGGGTCAACCAATTTCGCCGTTACAGAATCTTCTCCTCTAAAGGCTCAGCCGAGGCTCTGACGCCAAGCGCAGAACGGACTCAATGGCCTCGGTCTCTTCGGCCCAGTAATTGTAGGTCCCAAATTGCGGAAAAAGTTTTGGAAACGAGGGATCCGTCCATCGCCGGGCAATCCAAGCCGCGTAATTCAAGATCCGAACCCCCCGTAACAAGGGGATCCATTCCAACTGGTATTCGGGAAATTCCCTCAAGGACTCGTAGCCCTTGATCAGCTGGGCCTTGTCGTCTTCTTCTAAGCCCTGCATCAGCATCCAAAAATCTTGGATAATCGGACCCATCAAACAATCGTCGAAATCGACCAGCATAAAACCGTCTTTGTTTGACAACAAATTGCCGCGATGAAAATCGGCGTGAATCCGCTGAAAAGTATTCAAATCCACAACGTCTTCGAAAGTTTCAATCAGTTCCAGGGCTGCCCGCTCGTACCTGGGCCACATCTCAACCGATACCGAATCCCGCAGCAGATCCAAATTTTCCCACAACGTGTAGGGGGTGGAACCCATTTCGGGCCGGTATTTAAAATCACCGCGCTGACCGATCGAATGGACTTGCGCTAACAGCAAGCCGACTTTGAAAGCCTCGGCCGGTAAAATCTCGTCGGGCATGCGGCCGTGAATTTTTGGAAAAACGGTCAGGTGAATGCCACCGGCTTCGAACAAAGTTTTGCCATCCAGTCGCAGGGGCGCAACAACGGGAACGTCGTTGTCTTTTAACTCCCACAGAAAATCGTGCTCTTCTTGAATGGATTCGCGCGACCAACGGCCCGGGCGATAAAATTTTGTCACCACCCGGTGATCGGTCGTTCCGGGAACGGGATTTTCTAAAAACAGCTCAAAGACGCGGTTTTCAAAGGAATTCAATTGGCGCAACTCGCCCGTGGGAACCAGTCCCAAGCTTTCCATAGACCGAAAAATAATTTCGGGTTCTAATCCGTAGAATGAATCCGCTGGATTGGACAAAAAAACTCCTTCGCAAATCAGTTCCGCCGACTGTAACTCAGGAGCGGCTGAGCTTCGAACAAATTCAGGTGAAAGTGGTGCGCCGACGCGGAGTCAAAAACCTGACTTTGCGCTTTCAGAGCGAAAACGACATCACGGTGACGGCACCAAAGCGGGTTTCCAAAGATTTCTTGGTGCGCTTCTTGGAAAGCAAAAAAAGCTGGATTGAAGAGCAACAGAAGGTCTTCTCGAAATGGACCGCTTGGCAGGAGCGCCAGGGTGCCGCCGGGGAACCCTATTATTTTTTGGGACAAAAATTTGAACTGCGCTACGGGCTGACGTTACTCAATCAGATCGTTGTGCAAGCAGATCCCCATCATCCGGGGGGGCCCGTGCTGTGGGTGCATTGGCCGGAAAAACACCGAGGGCCCGATATGCCAACGGCTCAAGCATTGGCCTCGATTAAAAAGTTTTACCATCTGGAAGCCGTTCGCTTGCTCAAACCCCGGGTCGAAGTTCTGGCCAAGCAAATCGGGGTTCCCGTCCCGCGCGTGGTAAAATTTCGCTCGCAAAAAAGTCGCTGGGGCAGTTGCTCCTCTAAAGGTTCTATTAATTTAAACCGAAAGTTGCTCGGAGCTCCCTTGCACGTGATTGATTCGGTAATCATTCATGAGCTTTGTCATTTGAAGCACTTAAATCATTCCTCGGATTTTTGGGGGCTTATGAATCAGCACTCGCCCGGGCATCCTACGGCCGATGCCTGGCTCAATGAGCATCAGTTGATGCTATTCTAGCTAACCAAATAGGTAATAACCAAATAGGTAACAGTTCCCTTTTTGTAGTGCACTGCAGGCTAGGCGCCCCCGGCTAGGCGCCCCCGGCTAGGCGCCCCCGGCTAGGCGCCCCGCCGCCGCCAAAGGTGCGGCGCACCTTCCCCTTCCCCTTCTGGGTAATGTTTACCGTCCATAAACTGACAGTCGCGCCCCCCGCAGTTTCCGACTAGGGTGTTCCAATTCCCAAGGAGCTCCCATGTTTGTTCGTGCCACTTCGCTCGTTATTGCCGCTTTCGCCGTGAGTGCCTGCAATCCCCAGAAGCCAAACACATCGGTGCAAATCACTCCGGCGATGATCCAAGAGAAAAATAACTTCATCAGTAATGTGATCAAGCTTCCGACGGCGGAATCAATGACGCCCGAAAATGTTCAACAGATTTTCGAAGACACCGCCAAACGATTGAACGTTTCGATGGTGCAATGTCCGGAACGTATTTGGCCCGGTTTTTCTTTTAAAAATATCGATGTGCTTTTACTGTCTGAGGTGACCGAGCCCCAAATCTGGCGCGCCCAGAGAGGAAAGCTTGAAAAATTTGACCCAAGCAAAGTCCCCGCACAGGCGCAAAATTTTATTTACTCACGTCTGAATATCGACGGCAAAGACGCCGTGGGTGTTTTTGTGTCGAAAAATGATCTTTATTCATTGCTCCCGGGGACCCTCTTTAAACTTATCGTTCACGAGGGCTTTCACTTTTACGGCCAGAACACGTGGGTCAATACTGCAGGCACTCGCGGATCGGTTTTTCCGATGGCGACCCAACCCCGCGTTGCACGCCGCATGGTTTTTGAAAATCTGGTGGGATATTTTGAGACCTCGGCCACGCAAAGACTGGGCAACGCAAGTCATTGGCACCAGGAATGGACCAACGCGAACCCCGACGAGGCAAAATCAGCAACCGACGGTTACGAGGGAACAGCTCAGTTTACCGATCACTTGGCCTATTTGATTTCAGAAAAGGGATGTCAAGCTCCCGAAGCTGAGCTTTATCAAGAGTTCAAAAATACCGTGCGTACCGAGTACGGCAACTTTATGAGTGAATTCACTTTGCGATTGGACAGCGAGGGTTACGCCTACGGGTCAGTCACAAGTTTTATCTTACGTTTTGAAAATCTGGTGCCCGACTGGATGACCCAGGTTAGCCAAGGAAAAACCCCGGCAAATATCCTGTTCCAAAAAATTGCAGGTATTAAATCGGCAACCGACAACGCCATTGAATCCAAATACCAAGCCACGATGGAAATTCAAAATGCAGAACTTAATAAAGTTATCGGCACCACCGTCGAAGACTACTTGAACAAAGAGATGATCCGCGTTGTGGCACCCCCTGGATCCTCGACCGGTTACAGCCCGATGGGCTTTTACACTCCTGCAGATCATCGCGATTTATTGTTAATGCCGATGGCTCAGCCCTTGAACTTCAAAAAAGACAATTGGGATATGACAGCCCAAATCGGATATGTCGTTATTAGCAACAACGCGGTTCCATGTTCCGGAGGGATGATCACTCTAGTCCCCGCGAGTGCGCTTAGCGCCGACAAAACCCAGATAGAAATCGACACCCCCCTGCTTAAGGGAAAAGT
>JAYUPS010000079.1:0-2006 GCA_043759945.1 Bdellovibrio sp. | reverse complement strand
GCTCGGCTCAAGTCGGTCCGGGCCGATTATCAAAGGAGGAATGGTTTCGTCTGACGTTTTCTTATTTCAATTTTGAGCGAAGCGAAAAAACGGGCGCGCCAGTTTTAAGAAATCCTCTTGAGCCATTGAATCCGAGTCTTGGTGAGCAGATTGCGCTCACAGACATCTCGGTTTCGGAGAAATGTTTGCAGATTGGCAACCTTCAGTTTCGCGCCATCACGTTAGGTCTTCTGCCGGAGGGTGAGACTTATGCGTCGATGATCGAGGGGCTAACGAAGATTCCGTTCCATTTTTGGCTCTCGCAAAACATTCACACGCTGGAGCAAAGAAAGGAGATCGAGAGCCTGGAACTTAAACGCCGGATTGCAAACTCCATGGCGCAGGGTTCAAACAATGTATCCGACATAGAGAGCGAATCGAAGCTATCTAACATCGAAGATCTTTTGCGCGAAGTAATGACTGGATCTGAGCGCCTCATCAGTTCTGACCTGAACGTCATTATTTGGGCGCAAGGCAGTGATGAGTTGGAGCAAAAGACCGAGGAGGTGCTGCGGGCCTTTCGCGCAATGAACCAGGCCGAGGGGTTGATTGAGACTTTCGCGCTGGAGGATACATTCTTCCAAGCGGCTCCCGGCGTTTGTGAAGGCGTTCGTCATAAGAAGATGAAGACCTCCAACTGCGCCCACCTGATGCCGGTGTTTGCAAGTTGGAAGGGAAATCACCGCCCGGTGGTTCTTCTCACCAACCGCGAGGGAGCACCGTTTTCGATAGATCCGTTCGCCAAAGAACTACCCAACTGGAACGGACTGGTCTTTGGCGGCTCCGGCGCCGGGAAGTCATTTACCATTGCACAGCTTATGCTCCAATTTTGCGGACAGGAGCCAAAGCCCAAGATCGTTTGGATCGATAACGGTGCATCGAGTGAAAAGCTGATTGAAGTGATGGACGGTGAATTCATCGACCTCAATCTCAATTCCGGCATTTGCCTCAATATGTTTGACCTTGATGCGGGGGAATTGAAACCCACATCTACCAAGATCAAATTGATATTGGGATGCCTCGAATTGATTTTGAAAGATGAGGACAAGCCTGGGCTTCCGAAACGTGACAAAGCCTTGCTGGAAGAAGCAATTTTCTCTACTTACGCGAGCTGCACTGGCAAAGCGCCAACGCTTTCGACAATGAAGGCAGTTTTACGCGATCACCCGGTCGAGAGTATGCGCAAATTTGCCGACATTTTGTTTTCATGGACGGGTGAAACTGCATTTGGCCGCATGCTCGATGGCGAGACCAATATCAAGCTCACGAAGGATTTAGTCTCTATTGAAGTTAAGGGACTCGAAAGCCATCGCGATTTGAAAGACATCTTTTTGCTACTTCTCACGTCCCACATCAAGAATGAAGCCGCAAGCGATCTGTCTCGGCCCTATATGCTCATTATCGACGAGGCACAGCGTCTCTTCAAAGGTTCGCCGATGGGGAAAGAATTCGCTATCGATAGCTTCAGGGTATTTCGCAAATACAAGGGTGGGATCTGGTGCATCAGTCAGAACTATAAAGACTTTTTGTCGGACCCAGATTTAGCAGATTCCCTTATGCCGAACTCCGCCTTCGTCTTTATCCTGCGCCAGAGAAAAATAGATTGGAACGATTTTAAAGAAAAATTTGATTTCAACGACGCGCAGGTTGCTGCGGCTAAGAGCTTGGAAATTGTTAAAGGCAAATACTCTGAGTTTCTCCTTATGCAGGACGAAAATATGGCGATTGTTCGCTTGGAGGCAGAGCCCTTGAGCTACTGGATTTGCACTTCAGACGGAAACGACAAATCGAAGGTTAGCGAACTCCGCGAAAAATGCCCAGAGCTTCCACTCATTGATGTATTAACCCAACTCTCAAAAGGAGATAATTATTAATCGACTCAAAAAGATGATGGCATTGCTTGGAGTTTCATTGGCACTTGCACTTCCCTCCAGGTCCGCGAAGGCGGACCTCTTCGGCGGCGATGT
>JAYUPS010000078.1:0-4857 GCA_043759945.1 Bdellovibrio sp. | reverse complement strand
GTGGACTCGAACATCGAATCATGCCAGAGCTCCGAATCCCGAGGGATATCCCGGTAATAGGCCAGCGCTTTGTCCCAATCTTGCGCTTGATAATGGGCACGCGCCAAAGCGATTTGGGACTGGGTGCGAGTCAAATCCCCGATCGGTGCCCCGGCCCGGGATGCTTGAATCGAATCAAAAATTTGAATCGCTTCCTGAGCTTTGTTTGCTTCGAGCAGGGCCGCGCCCCGCTTGTAAGCCGCTGGCAAAGCATAGCGGCTTTGCGGCGAAACTTTGGCGAATGAATCTGCCGCTTCGGCAGCTGCCCGCGACTTCATTTTAATTTCACCCAAACGGAAATAGACCGTGTCTTTTTGAGCCGCCGGAAATTCGTCGATGCGAATTTTAGAGATCGCGTAATTTAAAAGAGTGTCATCACCCAAATTGTCGGCCACCACCGAAAGTTTTTCCAGGGATTGGCGCACGTACTTGCTGTCCCCACGGCGAACCACATCCACGAACTGAAAGGCCGCGACTTGGTTTAATTTCATCTCTTGGAGGGCGACACCCAAGATGTATTTAATCTGCATGCGCTCGTTAACAAATTCAGGTCGACGCGAAAGGGCGTACAGCTGCGGTGCCGCTTGGGCAAACTGACCGGATCGCACAAGCCCCAAAGCCGTGGCCAGCTGGTTGGCCGGAGTGTTTGTGTTTGGCCGGGAATTAGCGGCTGGACGAGAGTTGTTAATGGGAGCCGCGGGCGCCGAGACGCTGGATTTTGTCGGCATCTTCGCGCCACTTTTGTTCATCGCGCGACCTGATTTTTGGGCTTGCACAGGTGCGATTAGAAGTGCGCTTCCCACTAAGAATAAAAACAAGAACTTGGTTTTAATTCGCCTCATCGGTATTTCGCCTCCGGAAAGAAGAAACTGGCGCCAATAGTCAGAAGGGCCGTGTTAAACTGGGAGTTGGCACCCGACGACTTGGCGGTGGCGTTGAAAAAATTGAAACTCAGGTCCCAACGAAGTCCGATGCCTTTGGACATCGCAAAAATCTGCCCGGTTCCGCCGTGGAATCCCACCGCAGAAGAAGTTTCGGCTCCCGAGATTCCCGTCTGACCGACCCCACCCGCAAAATACATATCAAACGGAACAATTCGCTTATTGAACAGGCTCAGTTTTCCGTAGATGGGAGACCAAACGATGTCCAAGCCAACGTAGTTTTTGGCGGTAACAATCGAGTCCGTATTGACCGAATTTTCTTTGGCCAAATCTTTGACGGCGTCTTTTTCCGAATTACCCAGGAAAGAATAATTGAGCTCGACCGCAAAATTTTCACGAAACGAATAACCGAAACGGCCGCCCAAACCCACTCCGTAAAACCAGGGGTCATTCGCGATGGTCGCCAGTCCAATGTTAAATTGAAAACGCTCCGTCTTGGGCAGAAACCGTTTTTGGATCACAGAAATTTCAGAAAACGGTGAGAGCTTCCCCAAATCCGAAATCTTCTCGGGAGTTTTCAATTCGGGAGTGCGCGGCGCTTCTCGTTGCTCGGTGACTTTGCTTTTTGAAAGCTCGGCTTCAATGGTGTCTAAATCGGCCTGATCTTCGGTGGACCCTGATCCCGGGAGCTGGGCAAATGCGCTCGATCCAATCGACAAGGTCATCACTAATGTTAAAATCGGCAGCCGGCGTTGAATGTGGGACGTTACAAAAGGCATTGCGGATCCTTCCTGTCTCACTCAAGATAGCGAATTTATTAGAAAAAAAGTAGCAACTGAATTGCAGGCCTCGACCTCGGTCGGTGCGAAGGGGCCACTTTGTTACAATAAAAACGTAAAACCCAGATCAAAGATGGTGCCTAAAGAAAATTTATCTTTGAAATCCGCAGGAGTTACCGTGTTTGGTTGGGTCGTCAACAACTTACCCCCACCCAGGAACGGACTTGGTCCCTGTTGGTACTGCAGTTTGAAATCCATCTTCAGAGCGAAATTTTTGCCGAAATAAAATTTTTGGCCCAGGCCAAAGTTGATTCCCGGATATACTTTGTGAACGTATTTCGTCACTCCGGCTCCCAAAATGGGATACAAATGCAAATTCAAAACACCACTTTTGGTGAGTGAAACTTTGCCGTAATAAGCCTGCAGTTCATAGTTCGCCCACAAAGCATACTCAATATTCGGCACTCGATTGAAATCCAGATTGAATGGCTGTTTGCGCAGAAGATCCGTGTACTGCGCATTGCGCCCGTCCATCCACTTGACGAAATTGAACATCAATAAATTCTGTTCGTCGAAGTGATAACCGGCGTTGAATCCAAACTTCGTCTGATTGTAGATGGGCTCGGTAAAGTTAAAGCCCAAATAGGGCCCGACTTCGATCCGCTTTGCGGTCACAACGTTGCGAGATTTGACGGCTTCTCCCCGCTCAAACCTTGGCAGCACAGTTTCCCGGGCCAGTTCTTCTTCGGGAACTTCCAAGTCTTGGGCAAAAGTGACCGTTGGAAACAACAAGGCGATAGACATTAATAGTGAGAATCGATTTTTCATGGTTTTCCCTTCGAACTGGAATCCGTCGTGTGTTTGATTAAGAGGTCACAGATCTCGCGCACGGCCCCGTTGCCTGCGGGTCGTTTGGTCACGTAGTGTGATATTTTTAAAACGTCATCCAAAGCATCGGGAACCGTGGCGGCAAAGCCCACAGCCTTTAGGACTGGGATATCAAAATCATCGTCGCCCATGTAGGCCATTTGTTTGTAGTCCAGACCCGAGGTCTGCGAGAGTTCCTGCAGGCACTCCATTTTTTCCAGATTGCCTTCGAAAAAGAAATCGATTTTTAAGTGGCGAACCCGCTCTTGAATATCTCGAGCCTTGGAACCCGTGATCACGGCGGTTTTGAAGCCTGCCTTTTTTAATTGCGCCAATCCGTAGCCATCGCGAATCGAGAACATGCGCCGCCATTCGTTGTCCCCATCCATAAAGATGCGACAATCGGTCATGATGCCGTCGACATCCAACACCAACATACGAATATCTTGCAGGCGTTTTTTCAGCACGCCCGGACTTAATTTTTTGATGTTCTTGCCCACATCCTTGATTCTTCGAGAGAATTTGGGGAAGAGCAACTTGGACTTGGACCAAGGTCTGGCCTCGGACAACTACAATTCAGAATTCGCTCTTTGCGACCAGCCCTGCTTTTTTCGAAAAGCGGTGTCTTTCATAAAGTTCCTGGCCATCGCGGCCACAGCTTCGCCTTTTCTGCGAGGATCACATTTCTTCATCCACGGATGATTTCTTGCCGTTGGCAGAAGCTGTTCCCATATTTTATGGGAAAAAAACTTTTTATCCTTAGGCCGAATCGCGTAGACAAGTTCACAGTCCATGGCTGCGGCAGCCTCTGCCAGTTTAGCCAAGGTTATGGATCCCCGGACTTCTCCGGCTTCATAACTGACGTAAGTTGCACGGGAAATTTCTAGCTTCTCCGCGACGGAGTTGGCCGATAGAAAAAGCGACTTTCGACAATTCTTAAGCCAACTGGCTTGGCCTGGTTGAAAACAGGCTACGTCAAGATTCAGAAAAGGTTCCAACGAACGATCCACGTCCATCATTTGATAATTCCGAGACCAAATTGCAAAAGCTCGTCCCATTTCCTTCTTTGTAAATTCAATAAGCTGTGTCCCGGGTACCACCTCCGTAACTGTGCTGTCTATAGGCTGCACAGTTACGGAGGGTAGAAAAACTAGGCACTCTAAGTTTTTAAATTCATTAAGGGAGCTCATAATTATTTCCTCAGCGCAACTTCAAACAGGTTGAGTTTGCAATACTGAGGCAGTCCCAGAAATGGACTTTAACGGACTTTGGCTTTCAGTAAATCCTGAATATGGACAAGCCCCACCGGCTTTCGCGGATGAGATGATGATTTATCAGTAACGAAAAGCACGTTGATTCGAAATTGCTCCATTAAGAAAAGAGCTTTCTCGGCGATCTCTGAAGCGTCGACGGTGCGTGGGCTTTTTGTCATTAAAGAGCCGGCGGTCCCCTGGAAGGGATCTTTGGACTGATCAAGCAAACGTCGGATATCTCCGTCGGTCACAATCCCTGCTAAATTTCCGGCCTCGTCCAAAACACCGGCGGCACCGCGAACTTCCCCGCGACTCATGAGCGAGAACACTTCTTTCACTGGCGTTGTCATCAGGATCAGGGGAACGGCGGCTTCGGTGTGCATAACGTCTTTGACCCTTAAAAGCTGACGGCCCAAGCCTCCGCCCGGATGGTTCTTTGCGAAGTCTTCGGCATTGAATCCCTTGGCTTCAAGAACCGCCATGGCCAGCGCATCGCCCATGGCCAAAGTGGCTGTGCTACTGGCGGTGGGTGCGAGCCCCAGCGGACAAGCTTCTTTATTGATTTTCGTATTCAAGACAACGTGGGCTGCTTGCCCCAAAAGACTTTCTTTATTTCCGGTGATCGCAATCATCGGAATTCCCAATCGAGAGATTGTCGATAAAATGGGAGCAAATTCAGCGGACAATCCCGCGTAACTAACGGCGATCAACAAATCGCCCTCTTGAAGAAGTCCTAAATCCCCGTGCAAAGATTCCGCTGGATGAAGAAAGACCGCGGGAGTTCCAGTCGAAGACATTGTACTGGCTACTTTGCGCGCGACGTACCCCGACTTTCCGATTCCGGTCCAAATGACTTTGCCTTTGCAAGCCAAAACCAAATCGACGGCCTTTTGAAAATCAGAATTGATGCGATCTTTGAGCGACAGGATCGCGTCGGCTTCCACTTGCAAGACTTGAAGGGCAATTTCTAAACTTTTACTCATTAGGATCCTAACAACGGCGCGCGCGGAGTTTGGGACACTTTCGGCCGACTGATCG
>JAYUPS010000077.1:0-2009 GCA_043759945.1 Bdellovibrio sp. | reverse complement strand
AAAGCTGACGATAAGAAAAAAGCCGGAGAGTTAAAGCAAAAAATCGTGGCGATGGAAACACAGTTCAAGGTGGACTTGGATGTTGTGCCCCGTCAGCCGGCGTCCGTTAAAGAATCCAACCCGACTAAAAATCCTAATCTAGAAAGATAAACTTCAAAGGCACTTTGAGAGATAACAGTGCCGTTGATACGGAACTTGGACAAGTTCGAGTTGGCCGACTGCCTGAATTCACCGACCATTGTATAAGGAACTTCCAGGCCCCGAATATTGACAACATAGTCGCCGACATAATTGGCCTGACCCTTGGCCGTTGTTTTTTCTAGATTTGCCGTCACACTTAAATCGAGCTGTTCCTTTTCAAATGTTTGAAGCTGTCCGGTTCCAGACAAATTCCACTTGTAAATAAATTCACTCGAAGTGGCTCGCCGGGACACCAGGGCTCGCCACGCCACCGCCATGCCGCGCACTCCGTTGGCTTTAGCCAAAGTCTCTGACGTGATTAAAAAAGTTCCGTTAAAGAAAAAGGGCTGACCGGGATTGGTTTGTTCCAAAGAATATTGCAGTTGCACGGGACAATCTTTACCGGAAATTTGAAGCAGGCGGCGGTATCGATTTTTTGCGTCGGGTTCAGAAATCATTGTTACCAAACAATTTGGCGAGGTTATTTCTGATTTTATTGTTGCAGCTACCGTGTCGGTCGATCCCCACGTGGGATCGGTTTCTGTCATCAATCGAATGACTTGTTCAGGGCGTCCCAATCCCGTCAGCAGAGTATCAAAGGCCGCTGTTTGGGCGCCATTTAATGGATTCGGGTTGGCCGAAGTTTTGTCGGGAGCTTCATAGGGCTTACAGGCCGTAAATAGCAAAATAATCGAAAGACTGATTCCTGGGATTGGATTGTATTTACGACGCATATTCTAAGAGCTAACGCACGAGTGGTGCCGCGTCTAGGTCAAATGCTGCGGGGTCTGGGAGCATTCTGGGACCTTGTAGTTGCTTATAATTTAGTGGTCTGTGACAATCTCCGCCATGAAACATCAATATCTAGTCCTCGGTCTAATGATGCTTGTCGGTGGTTGCGCCACCCAACAGAAAACCCAATTTGATTCCAATGGAACCGAATCTTTGACCCAATGGGAGGCCAAGACTCAGGTCCTGGACAAGGCAAAGTCCAAAACCAACAGCCTGACGGTGGACTTTATTGCCGAAAAGCGAAACCGTTTGCGCATGGACGTGACCGGATCTTTTTCAACTCCGGTGGCCGCGGCCGTGGTTTCGGCCGGACAAATGACTTACATTTTGCCTCAACAAAAAAAGTTTTATCAGGGGGATTCGGACCGGGCCTCTTTGGATCGACTTTTAAAAGTGGATATCGGGGTCGAAGATTTATTTGCAATTCTTTATGATGAGCCGCTCCAGGGCTGGGTCTGCAAGAAAAACAGCCTTGGCCAAATGGAGTCTTGCGGCAGCGCCAACGGTCAAATTTTGGTCTCGGCCTCCGAACGCGATGGCTCCAAGCGCACGGTGAAAATCTTGACCGATAAATTTGAAATAAAAATGAACGTGGAGCGAATCAGCCCTAAAGCTAAAGATCCCGAAAAAGTCTTTTCGCTCAAAGTCCCTGAAAGCTACGTTAAGGTAAACTAGGACCTAGATTAAGACGCAAACTAAGACGCAAACTAAGACCTAACCTAAGACCTAGGTCCAGCAGCTGACCGTGCGGATTGAAATGAGACACTTTTCAAATTTCTGTCTTTCCCTTCTGTCCCGGAAATCAGTCATAATATGGTAGAGAGTGGCGGATTCAGAACTCACTCCCAGCCGGAGGAATTATGGCTAAGGTTGATCTTCAAAATATTATTCAAGGATGGCAGAAGACTCAGGGCGGATTTAACGCCTCTTGGACAGGATCCTTTCAAGATTATTTAGACTTGGTCAAAGCGGATCCGAAGGTCACGCGAAATGCGTTTCAACGCATGTTCGACATGATCGTGGAAACCGGAACTGAA
>JAYUPS010000076.1:0-4874 GCA_043759945.1 Bdellovibrio sp. | reverse complement strand
TCAGAATTGGGCAGGCAATACAGGAGCCGGAGTTAGAGCAAGATGTCGTGATCTCCGCTATTGATTCAAACGGCAAACCGAAAAGAATTTTGGTAGCTGACGATAATATCATTAATCAAAAAGTCACCCTGGCCATGCTTAAAAAGATGGGCTACCGTGCCGACGCCGTAGCTAATGGGAAAGAAGTCTTAGATGCACTTAGGAATATTCCCTATAATTTAATCCTCATGGATTGTCAGATGCCCGAAATGGATGGCTATGAAGCCACCAGACTTATACGTCAAAGCGATATGCTGAATTGCAAAAATATTCTTATCCTCGCGATGACAGCCCATGCAATGAAAGAAGATTGTGACCGCTGCATTCAGGCCGGTATGGACGGCTACATTTCTAAACCTGTTGGCTTAAATCAATTAAGCGCCATCATTAGCAAGTGGCTTCTTGAACATCAACGTTCGGCTTAATCGTCCCGGTTACAATTTGAACTATGGCCAAACTACCATTTGAAAAATATTTGGAAAATTTCCTCTTAACTAATAGTGATGATCCATTTAGAAGATAATAACTTTTTTTGAAATTCTAATCTGAGCCAGGCTTCAGCAAAACATTTCCGATCTTTTGTCCGCTATTCACGTAGTCGAAAGCTTCAGCGATGCGGCTCAGTGGATACTCTCGATCTATGAGAGGCGTTAGTTGACCCTTTTCAAAAAGTTCACACACTAATCTAAGAGTGCTCTTAATATCGGTTGGCAGTGGAAAAATGAGCTTTTTACCGCCCATGAGTGGAGTCAGTAATGCCAGATAAAGATTTTCGGCGTTGGGCCCAAGCTCTGAGGAAATGTAAACTCCCTTCGGTTTCAATAAGGGTTTACACAGGCTAAACCGGCTTTTCCCGACGGCATCGAAAACAAAGTCGTAACTTGGTAGATTCATTTTAGTAAAATCTTTTTGCGTGTAATCGATGACCTCATGGGCGCCCAGTGCGCGCACACGAGGGATGTTTTCAGTTGCGCAGGTTGCAGTTACTTCGCAGCCCATATGCCTTAGTAGTTGCACGGCTGCTGATCCGATCGCCCCGGTTCCTCCGTTAACTAGTACTCGATCACCCTGTTGCAACTCGACTTTTTTCACAAAATTGTAGGCATAGTGAAAACCCTCCAGACTGGCAGCGGCCTGTTCGAAGGTGATTTTGGAAGGTATGATACTTAGAGGTTGGTCTTCGGCTAGAACAAAATACTCGGCGTGCGATCCAATCCCATGATCATTAAACCCGAAGACACGGTCGCCTATTTTAAACTTACTAACAAGTTTGCCAACAGCCACGACAGTTCCCGCGAAGTCACTGCCCGTTGCCAAAAAACGTGGGCGGGGAAATCCAGCGAAGAAACGCACAATAAAGGGTTTCCCCCACAAAGCTCCACAATCTGTGCGATTTACAGTTGTGGCATGCACGCGAACAAGCAGCTGATTATCATTCGGCACTGGCCGAGAAATTTCCTGAACCCTTAAAATATTTGGTGGTCCATAGCGGCGTCGAACCGAAGACTTCATTTTTTAGTTTCCGCTTTTTGATGCGACTTTAATTTTTCCAGCGAAATAAACTTCAGGGCCTTTTCGTGGGTGGCTTCAAGAATTACTTGGGGCGCAGCGCCGGCCTCATGGGCCTCTTTCCAGCGCAGGGCGCACAAGCACCACCGGTCCCCAGGCTTTAATCCCGGAAAACCATACAAGGCATTGGGGGTTTGAAGGTCATTTCCGTTGGATTTAGTGAAATCTAGAAACTTTTGATCCACCACGGCCGCCACGACGTGATTTCCAGAATCGTCCTCGTCCGTTTTACAAAATCCATCCCGGTAAAAACCTGTCATTGGTTTCGTAGAACATATTTGAAGCGGCTCGCCTAAAATATTTTTTTGCGCCATAAGATCCTTGGGACTAAATAGAATAAGAACAGCTGTAAAAACATAAGTTGCCGCTGTTTTCTTTGGGCAAGATCTTGCCATTCATCATGATGGTGTTAGTTTCAACCAAAATCAATGGAATATAAAATATTGATACGGATTGCCTTCTAAAATTTTCCAAGAAAAATCACCCAAACTAAGCTTTTAATTTCTGATTGTAGGATGACTGGTTAGGCGGAACATGTGAACCTTAGGCGGTGATTAAAATGGGAAGAGACATGAAAAAACAAAAAGGGTTTGGCCTAACGGGTGCGTTGGCGGGATCTGCAATTGTTGGTATTATAGCCGTTGGCGTGATGCAGCTATTCCAGCAGCTCGTAACCAGCCAAACACTTGTGAAGATAAGTAGTCAGAGAGACGTCACGCACGAGGAAATTCGTGCAGTGCTTAGTTCGATCCAGGCCTGCCGAAATACTTTCGGTGCGATTCCGATGGTTAACGGCACCGAAGTAAGCCTGAGCTCAATAAAAGATACGGGATCGCCTCCAGCAGATCTTTTTGTCGCCGGCGGCATCTACGGAAACGGCGCTCTGCAGATTTCTTCGATGAGGTTTGCCTACAATGATGGTGGGGCCGGAGTTACCCTGGGTTTAGGCACATTAACCGTATCTTATGAATCAGCGGCCCAGGACGGAGCCATTGGAAGTTTTCGGCCGCAGCAAATGCTGATCTCGACAGAGAAAGATTCAATCACCAATACTCTGGTGAAATGCGTTGCTTTAGCAAAGATGTCTGACGGCATCTGGACCCGGGTGCCTGGGACCTTGGCGAATACTTTTTTCTCTGGGGGAAACGTGGGTATCGGAACGTCCACCCCGTCCGCCAACCTTCATGTCCGGGGTACTTCAATTCGGATCGACCGAGCTATTACGCCGGTCAGTGGACCGGTTTTGGACTTCTTTAATGACACCGTAAATATCGGACAAATCGCAGCAGTGCAGAACGGAGGATCCGGTTCGGCGCTCAGCTTTTACACCCGAACAGCCGGTAGTAATCTTGGCTCGCCTAAAATGGTTATCGACAATGCGGGCTGTATCACCGCTGGAGTCGTTATTATCGGCGGCAATTGTGTTTCCGACGAACGAATGAAAACAAAGGTCAGACCCTTTGACCTAGGTCTGGACGCGCTCTCGGGAATAAAGCCACAAACTTTCTGGTACACGGGTCTTGGCGGGCACCCGAAAAGCACAAGACCCGAACTGGGTGTCATTGCCCAAGAGGTCGAGAAAACAGCTCCCGAACTTGTGACCGAGTCAGAAATTAGATTAAGTCCCGGTGACTTGCATCCGACCACCATGAAGCGAGTCAATTACTCGGCTCTAACTTTTATCCTCGTCAACTCGGTCAATGACCTTCACAAACTACGGGTGCAAGACGCTCAAAGAATCAAAGAACTCGAGCTTCGCCTAGGGAAATTAGAAAAATTGCTGAACACATCGAAATGACGACCAGTTCCTAAGTCTTATCGAGGTCTTTATTTAACTTAAATGGCTTCCTGATACCGAGATTGTCTGCCAAAATTTGGCCATGACTATTATCCAATTTTTCATTCTCGCCACATTGTTTTTATTTTCCCCAGGCTCATACGCTTCCGGCAAAGCGATGGATTGTCGCGAATGCCGCGAAAATTATGGCTCCAATGAACCCTGCGAGCCGATTTGTGGCGGCGCGAAAGTCACTGGCAGCAAGGCCGCCAAACTTTTTAAGCAAATGAAAGAGCTGGGCGCTCATCAATGCACTGAGGGCAGTTGCGATACGGAGTTCCCGACGACGACGTGCAGTTGGCAAACCGGTAATAAAGCCGAGCACTACGAGTGCTCGTACACCAACGTGGACGGAAAAACCGCAAAATTGCAGGGAACGGCCGCTCAAAAACTAGCGCGAGCCCTACAAATGATGGGGAAAGCCAAATCAGTTTGCGAGGGTAACAAATGTCAATTCGTTGAACCCCTAACGGCTCAATGTTCCGAGATGAAAAGCGGAAAGAAAAAAGTCGCTATTTACGAATGCCGGGTTATGGTTGTTTTGGATGGGATGGCCGCAAAATCCCAGGACGCAAAACCAGAAACCGCGGCTCCAACCAAAGACAAAAGCAAAGAAAAAGGGATTAACTAAAGTTAACCAGCAAGCTCCAATCCCTTGGATTTGGGGCGGACGAAGAAATAACAAATTCGGCGCGAGAACATAATGGCTTAGGTCGAGGATTAAATCTTTTGCGGCCCCAGGCCTCTTTGCCATCGTCATCTAAAACTTCCACTAGTTTCTGCTCCGTCGGTTTTTCGCAAGCATGGTGTTTCTTCGGACTGAGTTTGAAGTAACCTAAACATTGATTGTATTTAAAACAGGCAAAATTTCATGACTATGGCAAAAGCAAAAAAATCCCGCATGGCTCGAAAAATACACGCCCGAGTACGAAACGGTTTTGCGAAAGCCCTTTATTGAGCTTGCGGAAAAAATCAAAGCGGCTTTGTCACCATTTGCGACGGACTACCATTTTCCCAGCAAGGGGCTCGCCCGTATCAAACGGCCTGATTTTAAGGTCGCCGGAGGACAAACTTAGCAATGACGCTGGACCCTTTGTTCAAAGCCCGCTTCAAAAAGGATTTTCCATGGAGGACGTCCTACAACGCGTGCCCCGAGGATTTGCCCCAGATCACGAAGATTTAGAATGGATTAAACTCAAGAGATTTGTAGTGGTGAAAAAAATTTCAGTTAAGGATTTTTCATCATCCATTTTCAGTGAATCCGTCATCAAAGACTTGCGGCAAGCCCTTCGACTGAATAAGCTTTTAGATCAAGCCCTAAAACTTCGGTGGCCGCCCAAAACTTCATTTTAATTCAAGACAGGAAAACATCATGACATCAAAAACTAAACCAAACGAGATTGCGATCACCCGAATTTACAATGCCAAA
>JAYUPS010000075.1:0-2023 GCA_043759945.1 Bdellovibrio sp. | reverse complement strand
TAGCGGACCTTCGAAATGATTTTGCAAAGCAAACAAAAGAACTCACAGAGGTCCTGAAAAATCTCGATCGATTAGAAAAAAAAGAACTCCCTCCGGTGACCCAAAAGCGTGCGGACTTGGAGACCAAACTTCCCGAGTATGAAAATAAAATTGCAGAGGCCCAGAAAGCCATTGCCCAACAGACTTCACTTCGAGCCACCGCCCAAGCCGAGCTGACCGCCGCCGAAGCGGTGATCGGCCCTTTGCGACCCGAATACGACCGACAAGCCAACTTGGTCGAGTCCGCTCGCAAAAGTTTAGATCAGGCGCAGAATCGCTTAGCGACAATTGATCAGCGGTCCGCAGAACTGGAAACTCAAATCCGGGCTTTGACTTCGGAACTAACCAATCTTCGCACTTCGATTTCTTCAAAACAAAACGAACTTTTCCGTGCCGAGTCGGACTACCGCAACGCCGAAAGAGAAAACAATCGCTTCAATGAAACCACCGAGACCCAAAATCGCTTACGACGGGATTCGAACTACACCAACACGCAATACGAAATTTCACGTCTCGAGCGCGACCTTCAAACCAAGCAGAGCGAAAAAAGCCGCTTGAGCAACGAGGTCAGCCGACGCCGCAATGAACTGATCCAGTGCCAGTCCCAAGCCGGCGCCGAATGCTCGGTTCAGCAAGGTCAATTGAATCGCGCGGAATCGGATCTGCGCTCCATCGAGTCCGAGCTTTCTTCTTTGGAGTGGAATTTGCGCTCGAAACAAGATGATCTTCGGCGCATCGAAAATCGCATTTCTGATAATGTTCGTGCCGAAAAACAAAATCTACAAAGACAAGAGGACGAGGCGCAGGACCGAATGAGCCAGATCCAAGCTCAAATACGCCAAATGGAGACTCGCTCGACCACAATCAGTCAGGTGGCCATCCCCACTCGTCAAAACGAATTGTCGAACTTGCGCTCCGAGCGTCCCTCGGTCACTCAAGAAATCCGTGTCGCGCAAGCTGACCTGACACAGCGACAATCGGAGCTCGACATCTGGAAGCGCTCGGTAAACTTTGATGCCAAGTGGGCCATTTACAAGGCCGCAAAAGAGAAAGTTGCTGGGATTGACTCGGCGATTGCCGGGTACAATCAGCAAATTCGGCAGACCGAATCCGATCGGGCCCGCACGCTCGCTGAAATTGCAAAATTGGTCGAAAAAGAGAATCTACTAAAGGCCGAGATCACCAAATTCCAAAAACGAAAATCCGAATTGGATGCAGCGCTGGCCGGCTTTAACCAAGAACAGACGCGGTTGTCTGAAGTCATTCAGACTTCGACAAATGCGTTGGCTCAATTTAAACAAGAATTTGCCGGTGCGCTGCCGAAGTAAAAGCTATCTTGGTCCGGTTGTAATGCAGCGAACGCTCAAAAACACCGTAGTAATAAGTGCACAATGTTTCATTCTTTAAAGTTTTTTAAACTGGCCCCTTTGCGTGGTGTTAGTTTTAACCAGGCTGTTTCTCACAAATATTTTCCTAAACTTAAATTCAAGATCGGTCGAACCGGGATGGTTCGACCGAAGCAGGATCAAAAGGACGGCGTCCTTTTTGGCCCGGACGGCCTATTGATTTAATCGAAGTCGTTCATTGTGAACCCAGGCATAGATCATCAAATGTGCTCTTAATCTTTCCGGACGCTTGGTCGTACACCAGGTCCTGCGGAACAAGCGATTAACATTAGCTCTCAGCATGGCACAAGTGTGATTCAAACTAAATATCGGATCAAAGCATAGGGATCGATTTGCCCTCGGACTTTTTCAAAAAGCTCGGCTCTTTTTAAGGGACGCTCATCGATGCGATGCCCGTATTTTTTTCGTGAGATCTTTGCCAGATGTCCTTTGGCCGGCATACGGGCCACTTCAAAGCCCAAGATCCTTCGCGTTTTATACTCCACCATTAAAGTCACCGACAGGGGTTTACACTTGGTGTGCTCGAAAGTCTCTAAGTCATCAAACTCAACTTCCGTGGCTAATGCATGGAATTCTTG
>JAYUPS010000074.1:0-2027 GCA_043759945.1 Bdellovibrio sp. | reverse complement strand
CAAATTCGCTAGTCTTGTATTTTTCTTTCCATGGATTCTGTCCGCTCAAACTTCCAGTTTCCATAAAGGCAAAGTCCTGGTCATGGACGCGACGGTTTACGAGTCGGCCGATTTTGACAGTCCTGTGATCGGGACGCTCAAGCTCGGAAGCCAAGTCAATATCTCTACAAAAATTTTCGGTGCTTTTTTTCAGGTTCAAGTTTCAAAAACGCGAGTGGGTTATGTTTCCGATGTGGATGTGCGTCCGCTAGTGGAAATTAAAAAAGCTCAGAAATTTCTGGAAAGCGGTGCCGCCGTGTCCAAAGCCCGACGACACGAGGAAAGTTTGACGAAGCGACCCTTTGATTCGACCGATTTTAAGGGTTTCGAGTTGGCTATGATTCGCTTTCGAGAGAACACGATGGGGCTCAGGCCAACCGACAATCGGTTCTTCCTGGGATTTACCGCTTCGGGTCCCCACATCGTGATGGATGGTCTCTACACCGATTTAAATGTGCTGGTCAGCCCCGGTGCCCCCCGGTACTACGAACAGGCCAGCGGAAAGTCCGCCGACGGATTTATTTTAATCACTAACTTTTTGTTTCAGACGGTCACTTCGCGGGGAAAAGATGTGATGACCTATGTCGGATTTGGCCCCATGTACCGGTATTCTCGGTTCGGGGTGACCTTTACAAATGCCTCGACCGGCAAAGAAGAATCCTACAGTCTCGAGGACATGGCGCTGGGAGCCGTATTTGATTTGGGAATTGGAATACGTCTGGGCCGCTTTGGTTTACGTGCAGAGGCTCAATATTATTGGGAAAAACTGCAGTATTCGGGGATCGCGGCGAGCGGACAAATGTCGTTTTAATCTCGGGTCTTTTTGACAAAATTATCCCCCCAAGGGATAACCCGTCCATGCCAATCCAAGCTTTATCCGAAGAAGTCATCAATCAAATTGCGGCCGGTGAAGTTGTCGAGCGACCCGCTCATTTGGTCAAAGAACTGGTGGAAAATAGCCTGGATGCGTTTGCCAAAAATATCACTATTGATATTTCCAAGGGCGGGCGCAACGTTCAGGTTATGGATGATGGTCAAGGGATTCCGGCAGAATCTTTAGCTCTGGCCCTGCAAAGATTTACAACCAGCAAAATCAGCCAAGCCGATGACTTGTGGACGCTGCGATCCTTTGGATTTAGGGGCGAAGCCCTGGCCAGTATCTCGGCGGTGTCGAACTTGCGTTTAATGTCGCGCACATTGGAGCAAAGCCAAGCCACCTGTGTGGAATCTGTTTATGGTCAGGTCACCCGACCTGAATCGGTCAGCGGCGCGATTGGAACACTAATTTCTATTTCTGATTTGTTTGAAAATATTCCGGCCCGATTAAAATTTTTAAAATCGAGTGCGAGCGAAGCTGGGGCTATCAAAAATACTTTAAAAGGCTTGGCCCTGGCGCACCCGACAGTCAGTTTCCGACTACGCAATGAGAACGAACTTTCGTTTTTTTATCCCGCGGTTCGCACGCGGGCGGAGCGGGTCGAACAGATTTTTGAGCAGAAGGGGTTTATTACCGGGACGGCCGAAGATGCCGGTTCTCGGGTCGAAGCGATATTTGCAAGCCCCGAAGTGACCATGAAAACTTCAAAGGGGCTTTGGTTTTTTGCCCAGAACCGTTGGATTCAAGACCGCACGCTGCAGGCCGCGGTGATGGAAGCTTTTCGTACGACGTTGATGCACGGCGAGTATCCGATGGCAGCAGTCTGGGTCGACGTTCCCACCGAGGAAGTGGACGTCAATATTCATCCGACCAAATCCCAAGTGAAGTTTTTAAATGCTTCGAAACTTTTTCGGTTGGTGGGCGCAGCTATTCGACCAAAACTTGAAGCTTACCAAAGCGCTAAAAAATGGAGTTCCGTTCCAAATCTGTCATTGAACTTCCCTAGTTTCGAAAGCCAGCAAACCCAGTATCAAATTAAAAATTTCGCAGAAGTCAGACCCAGCGCAGAAGTCAGACCCAGCGCAGAAGTCAGACCCAGCGCAGAAGTCAG
>JAYUPS010000073.1:0-13662 GCA_043759945.1 Bdellovibrio sp. | reverse complement strand
TACCTAAATGAATTCTTCGAAGTCTTTTTTGACTGTACCCGAGGTCCAGTGGACCAAGAGCCGGGCTACGTAGGTCTTCCCCGTTTCGACATGTTTTTTTGCGGGCTGACGATCTGCACTTTCAAAAAACTGCAAGAACGTCGAGGCGGTGGCCAGAAGCACGTTCACGATAAAATCGACTTCGGCTTTATTTTCAATGGGACGCATCCAGCCCATTTTTTCCCAACGTCGATAAACCAGAATCATGAGTTTTAGGACTTTATTAATGTGAACTTTCCAAAGTTTCGCCAGGATTTTGTCTTTTCGGCGGAGATAATACATTTCGCGATGGAAAAAACGATACTTCCAAAATATTTCAAAATTTCTTTCGATGAGCACCAAGGGATGTAAAATTTCAGCGCCTTTTTGCGTGCGCCACAGATCGTAAGTTTCGGTGCACATAATTTTAAAAATCGCGCGAATAATTTCTTCTTTATTAGAAAAATGAAAGTACAAATTTCCCGGGCTCATATTGAGTTCGCGGGCGATGTGGTTGGTTGTCACCGCAACGACTCCGTTGCGATTAAAGAGATCAATCGAAGTTATCAAAATCCGGTCTTTGGTCTTCATATTCGTACCAGTTGCATAATTCTCGATCACTCAAATGACAAGGCAAACTTTTTAGCCTTGCGATTTAAGGCTTAAACGTCCAAAATTTAAGTTCATTCAAGATGGTGAAAAGAGAGAAATGAAGCTAGTCGCGCTATTGAATCCAATTATGAAGCGAGTTTTGTTTAGTTGGGGGCTGCTGTTTATGGCTCCGTGGGCCCTGGGCGGATGGGTACTGTTTAAAACTCAGGCTTCGGATATGCTCTTCAACGGAGGCGATGCCACCCACCAATGGATCATCTCCGAGGTCTCGGCCCAGGCCCGAAATCAGAAGTTCCCTCTCGAGGTTCGCAGAAATGGCGAAGAAGACGGCGAAATAATCAACCTGACTTACACATTAGATCCCAACCTTCAGAAACAATCCGAGAAGCTTTTATCGACTTACAAACCTGATTACGGGGCTATCGTCGTCATCGATCCCCGCTCGGGTCGCATCCGCGCCTTGTCCAGTTACGAGCGAAACCCACAGTTTAACGAAAATTTGGCGCTCAGGGCTTCTTTCCCGGCAGCATCGGTATTTAAAATGGTGACCGCGGCGGCGGCTATAGACCGGCATCGGACCGATCCTGAAGACCGCATTCGTTATAACGGCGGAAACCACACTCTCTATAAACGCAATGTTATGAATGATCAGGTCAATCGTTGGACTAGAGCAGTTAGTCTAAGAAATGCTTTTGCTCGATCTTTGAACACAGCATTTGCCCGTTTAGCGATCGAGAAATTGATTCCTCGTGACCTGAGCGATTACGCCTTTCGTTTCGGCTTTAATCGAGAAATCTCTGGCGACATTAAATTTGACCAAGGCTACACCGAGATCCCGGAAGAAAATGGTTACGAAATGGCCGAAGTCGCCAGCGGTTTCAATCGCATAACTCGGATGAGCCCGCTCCAAGGCGCATTGATGGCCGCGGCTATTGCCAACAACGGAATGATGCCAAAGCCGCGTCTCATTGACTACGCAACGAAAGCCAACGGCGAGGTTATCTTCGAATCTAAAACAGAAATGGATCTGCAAGTTTTAAGTCCGGAGGCCGCGGAAAAAATGAAAGTGCTGATGGAGGAAACGATCACTTCAGGAACCTCTCGGAAGTCCTTTCGACAAATTCGGCGCGATCGCAAACTTCAAGATCTAGAAATCGGCGGGAAAACTGGATCCCTTCAGGGCACCAACCCCAAAGGCAAAACGGATTGGTTCGTTGGCTACGCCATTGACGAAAACGGAGACAAGCTAGCCATCGCTGCGGTCACCGTTCATATTGACCGATGGCGGGTAAAGTCTGCGGAGCTCGCGCAAACGCTGGTTCGCTCGCACTTTAAGAACTCGAAAAATTGGATCGCCAAACACCCATGACACCTTTGAAATTTAGTCGGGCCGAAAAGTTTCTACTTTTTTGCCTGGCGGCCGTTCAATTTACTCACATTATCGACTTTATGATTTTGATGCCCCTGGGTCCTCAGCTCATGCGGACTTTTGATTTATCGGCTCAACAATTTGGACTCTTGGTTTCTAGTTACACCTTTTCGGCGGGCGCCATGGGATTGCTGTCGGCATTCTTCATCGATAAATTTGATCGCAAAAAAGCTTTGATTTTTTTCTATTTCGGCTTTGCCTTGGGAACGGTGGCCTGCGGACTGTCCCAAGACTACGTTACGCTCTTGATGGCGCGAACGTTGACGGGAGCCTTTGGTGGAATTTTAAGTGCGCTGACTTTGTCGATCGTGGCAGACGCCATCGGGCCTGAACGACGAGCCACCGCGACCGGAATCTTGATGACTTCGTTTTCCGTGGCTTCCATTGTCGGAGTTCCGTTAAGCATTACCGTGGCCCAGCGATGGGATTGGCATGCTCCCTTTATTAGTTTAGGAATTCTTTCTTTGCTTGTGGGCGCGCTGTTTTTTATGTGGGTCCCGCCGATGAATTCCCATTTAGTTGATCGCGTGAAAGACACCAATCGCCTGGAGCCTTTTCTTCGGGTTTTGAAAAATCGAAATCAGATGACGGCGTTATTATTTATGTTTTTGCTGGTCATGGGACAGTTCACGGTCATTCCATTTTTATCACCGGCTCTTGTTGCGAATGCGGGCCTGCCTGAAAGTCACTTGCCGTTGATTTATCTGGTGGGTGGGCTGTGTTCAATCGTCTCAGGACCGCTGATTGGGCGCCAAGCCGATCGGGTTGGTAAGAAGCGCGTTTTCTTTTGGGGCGCCATGATTAGCATGATTCCCATGCTTGTGATGACAAACCTTGGACCCTCTCCCGTTGCTCTTAGTTTGTTAATGACGGCCTTTTTCTTTGTGACCATGGGCGCCCGCATGATTCCGGCAACCGCGCTGGTCACCAGCACGGTCCAGTCAAAACATCGGGGCAGCTTCATGAGTTTGGTTTCAAGCACCCAACAATTTTCCTCGGCCATTGCGTCTTTGTTGGCGGGCATGATCGTTGTTAGAGCAGAAGACGGCCGTCTGTTAAATTATCCGATTGTCGGTGCCATCGCCATTGTCTCAAGTGCGTTGGCAATTGTATTGATTCAAAAAATTCGCCCCCTCGAAGGGGAGGATCGCTAATGTCTAAATACCTGCATGGCTTTGAGCGCAAGGAACAAGAACGTCTGATGCATCAAGCGCGATTTTTAGAACCCTACGTTTACAGTGGTGTGGATTTAAAAGATTGCCAAAGCTTGCTCGAGATTGGCTGCGGCGTTGGTGCTCAGACGAAAATCCTGTGTCGTCGATTTCCCGATCTTAAGATTACCGGGGTTGATTTAAGTAAAGAACAATTAAATCTCGCAAAGAAAAATCTGAAACAGGAGATTTCTCAGGGCCGCGTAGTTCTGAAAAAACAAGATGCGCAAAAATTGTCGGTTCCCGGAAAATTCGACGCCGCTTTTATCTGTTGGTTTTTGGAGCACGTTCCGAAGCCCATTGAGGTTCTAAAACGAACTCGCAATAAATTAAAACCTGGTGCCAAAGTTTATATCTCCGAAGTATTTAACCAAACCCTGTTTGTCGAACCTTACAGCCCCGCTTTTATTAAATATTGGTTTGAGTTCAATGACCTGCAGTGGACGATCAAAGGTCACCCTTTTGTCGGCGTACAGCTCGGAAATTTACTCAAAGACGCTGGATTCAAAGACATTCACGTCGAACCGCGACAATTTCATTTTGACTCTCGAAACCCTGCCAAACGAGCGGCGTTCACAGAGTACTTTTATCAAATCTTACTTAGCGCGGAAAAGGGTTTGCTCGATTCGGGACGAGTTACGAACAACGACCTAAAAAAAATGAAGAAAGAAGTCGAATTGGTAAAAAAATCCAAGGACGCCGTCTTCTTTTACGCCTTTATGCGGGCAACGGCGACGGCTTAAAGACTCACAAATCCTGTTAAAATTTAAAAGTCGCAATGACCGGGCAGTGATCCGATCCCGGCACTTGGTCCAAGATATCTGCGCTCACCAAATTTTTCTCAAGTCCCTTGGTCACGCTAATGAAATCAATTCTCCATCCCCGGTTGCCCACGCGCGCAAGTTCGCGGTAACTCCACCAAGAAAAGCGATTCGGTTCTTGCGGATGATATTTTCGAAAGGTGTCGACAAAGCCGAGCTCGAAAAAACCTCCGAGCCACTCTCGCTCTTCGGGCAAAAATCCGCTGGTTGTGGATAGTTTTTTAGGATTATAAACATCAATGTCCAAATGAGCGACGTTGTAATCCCCCACCAGCACGATTTGCTTTCCGGTTTTCATCTTGGCATTCAGATGCTTTGTTAAATCCTTTAAAAACTTTTGTTTAAAGTCATGCCGAGTGTCACCGGAGCCACCATTCGGGAAATAAATATTGTACAAGTCAAAGTTCGGGTGTTCCGTGATGACGATTCGACCCTCGGAGTCATAGTCTTCGATTCCCCAGCCTTTGCTCACTTTCAGTGGTTCTTCATTTAAAAAAGTCGCCACGCCCGAATAACCTTTTCTTTTTTGTGAACTGGACCAATGGGCATGACGAAACCCCAAATCTTGCAATTGAGGTTCGCACTGCTCCAAGTTCGCTTTGGTCTCTTGCAAACACAAAATATCAGGGTTTTCGTTCTCAACAAAATCCAGCAAACCCTTTTGGGCGCTTGCTCGGATGCCATTGACATTCCAGGACACAATTTTAAGGTCTTGTTTCATACAGAGGGAATATGGCAAATTCCAGAAGCCATTTCAATGATCCAAATTTGTTCCGGAAGGACCCCACTTGACACGACAGGCATTTATCGAGGGCTTAAACAGAGTTTCTCCGGACATTTCTAAAGAAACTTTAGAAATGCTAGTTTCTCCCGAATTGATTTCTCCACACACGGTAACTTTGTCAAAAGCGGTTTTAGCTCAAGGGCAACAAGCCATTGCAGATTTTTTTGAATTGCGAAAAAGTCCCGAGTACGTTGCCCAATTGAAATCCAAGGTCGTCGAACTTGGCTTGATTGATCCTGGCAATTACGCCATGTGCATGAGCCATGATTTTCATGTCGATTCCCAAGGCCAACTAAAACTTATTGAAGTAAACACAAATGCCTCGTTTTTATTCTTAAGCCAGATTCTTTACAGATCAGCAGAAATGAATAATCCGATCAAAGAATTTGGGATGAATCACATTCGCGACATGATCGAGTCTGAAGTTGGATTAAATTCAACGGCCCGAAAAAAAGACACACTGAAGATGGCGATTGTTGATCACACGCCTTCGGACCAAAAGCTTTACGTCGAATTTTTATTTGCGAAATCACTGTTCGAAATGTGGGGCTGGACCTGCAATATATTGAGCCCCGTCGAAGTCGATGAGACCTACAAATTCGTCTACAATCGCAGCACCGATTTTTATTTAAAAGAATCCGAATCTTCTGTTTTGCGCGATCTTTACATGAGCAAGAAAGCTTGTGTGTCGCCAAATCCCTACGAGTATTTTATGACAGCGGATAAAGAAAGGCTGGCTGAGCTTTCTCGGGATCCAAAAAGTCTGGGTAAACTAGGTCGCTCGGTGTTGTTGGAATCCATGATCTTGACCGACGCAAATCGCGCCCAAGTTTTTGAGAACCGTAAAAAGTATTTTTTTAAGCCGCTTCGTTCGTTTGGGGCTAAGCAAAGTTACCGGGGAGATTCCATATCCCACAAAACTTTTGAAGGATTGATTTCGGGGGAAACTTTGGCTCAAGAATACGTTCCCGCTCCTGAAGTAATCGTGGGAGATGAAAAATTCAAATATGACCTCAGGTTTTTTAGTTACAAAGGGCAGGTTCAATCGATTGTGGCCCGTTTGTATCAGGGACAAGTCACCAACTTGCGAACTCCGGGCGGTGGATTTGCCGCCGTTCGATTTATTTAGCCAGAAATTATTTGGAGCTATTTCGTCTTTTCAAGATCGATGACCAAGATTGTGTCGTAACCCTGAACTTTGTCGTATTTAAATATTCGCACGGAGCCTGTGCCGTCTTCGATCCAACGCCAAGCACTCTGTTCCTTCTGATTCAAGATTTGGTGAAGCTTGACGAGCGAAGATTTCTGATTCCAAAGCCCGAGCTGCATTCCCCGCACTAAAACTTGAAACTGCCAAACGGTGCTGCCCTCGATCTGAGTAGCTGTTCGGTCAAAAATGACCGGACCAAAAAACGAAAAGTTTTTCTGCTTCAGGTTGTCGACCGCGGATCCAAATGTGGCGCAGGTAAATTCTTTTAAGCCCGTTTTAAAATTATGTGTGACCCCAACACGAAAATTATTCGCCCGAGACTCAATCCAGATGTCTGCCCGTTTGGCGACAAATACAGAATTAGAAAGTTGGTTCAGGGGCCGACTAGAACTGCCGAATGCGAAGGGACGCTCTTCAAAATCTTTAGAACACGCCGGAACCTCTTGCTGCGCAGTTGCAAAAATAGAGAACAGAATTACGGCCAGTGCTAACAAAAGTGGTTTCAACTTCAGGTCCTTTCAATCTAGACTCGACGCAGGTCCAGATCCCTATCGACGACTTTAAGATATTACTAAAGTCACCGATTTAAATGGAGACTATAAATGCGATGCGCGGGACGGCAATGAAGTTAAGTTCGGCAAAAAGACTATCGGAGTTAAGTAAAAACTATCAAAGTTTTGAGCAACTCGATGGCTCTCATCCCTGGATGAAGGTCGTGCCCGAAGGAGCTGTTCTTTACCGCGTGCGCGAGCTCAATCACGGCGATGTCGTTTACTTCAATTATGGATTGGCTCGCGAGATGGGATTGATCGCGGACAACCATCCGGATCAAATGAATCCTCTGTTAAAAGAAAAAATCATCTCCACGTTTTCTATTCAAATTATCAATGAATACGATGAGTTGAAAAAAATTAAATTCGATTCAAAATCGATTAAACCCGGCAAGTACATGGCCACCCGGTACTTACAGCTTCAACACCCGAGCCGCACAGGTAAAACAAGCGGCGACGGACGCGGTATCTGGAATGGGACGCTTCAACACAAAGGCAAAGTGTGGGATATCAGCTCCCGAGGAACCGGTGTGACCTGTTTGGCGCCGGGTTCTGTGGAAGCCAACAAGCCATTAAAGACCGGCAGCACCTCTTATGGTTACGGTTGCGGTCTGGCTGAAATCGATGAGCTCACGGCGGCCATTCTGCAATCCGAAATTTTCTATCACCAAGGCATTCCTACCGAGCGCGTATTATGTGTCATCGATTTGGGTAACGGAGTTGGAATTGGGGTTCGAGCAGCTCCGAATCTTTTACGGCCCGCGCATTTACTTCCCTTTTTAAAGCAGGGGCGCCGTAAAGAATTAACCGCGGCTTGTGACTATCTTATAGAACGTCAAAACCGCAACAAACGTTGGTCGATTGGACCCTCGCGGAAATACGAAAAAATGCTGAGCCAGATGACCACTCAGTTTGGTCAGTTCGTCGCTTTACTTGAAAGTGAATATGTTTTCGCTTGGATCGATTGGGACGGCGACAATGTTTTGGCCGATGCGGGAATCATCGACTACGGCAGTATCCGACAGTTTGGCTTGAAGCATGATCAATACCGCTACGACGACATTGAACGATTTTCGACCACGCTGACGGAACAAAGAAAAAAAGTGCGGACGCTCATACAGGTTTTAGCCCAAATGACGGATTTTATAATCACCGGAAAACGTCTGCCACTTACCCGGTACGTCAACCATTCGGCGCCTCTCTATTTTGATCGTGTGTTTGAACAAACCAAGCGAGAATTATGGCTCAAAAAAATTGGTTTCTCTGACGTCCAGATTAAGAAATTAAAATTGAAGAGCAAATTGGTCAGCGCTTGTTTGCAATCCTTTGAGCTTCTCGAAAGCGCTAAAGTGAGTGAGGGTCCGAAAAAGGTACCCGACGGAATTAATCATGCGGCTCTTTTTGACATGCGCGGAGCTCTGCGAGAGCTTCCGGCATATTTGGTTGAGCACGGACTTATCAGTAACGGAATTGCACCCGAAGTTTTTCTAGAAACCGTAATTTCCGTTCGCAGTCGTGCAAAAGAGCAAAAGAATTTCAAACGATTCCTACCGGCCGCGCAAGAGTTCCAACGCGCCTATATCAAACTCTTAAGATCGGTAATGAAGAACGAAAATGAAAAGTCGTTTTTAACTCGACTGAACGATCGTGCGGCTTTGGAAAACCGTCCGGACCGACTGACCGGGAATGCTTTGATTCAAATTACAAACGAACTGATCGAATCTCGAAAAAAGCATTTAAGCCCCGAGAAAATGCAATCGATCTTGGATTTGCTAATTTCAAAATACCAATCTCCGCTTAAGACCGAAGGGAAACCTTCGCGTTTGCAGATGGTATCTTCACCGGAACTCTACGATCAAATCCTGAATTTAATCCAGGCACATCGCCACGACATCTAGCGCGGACCCAATATCCAATCCGATCAGTTTCCAGCTTGTGCATCAAGTGACCCCGATTGCTTTGCGCCCAATCAATCTTGATTCCCAGGGTTTCAAGTTTTCGAGCTCCATACAAGGTCTCTTGAATGGGCAGCACTTTGTCAGAATTGCCGTGCAGCAAACAGAACGGAGTCTGGTTGGCGTTCATTTCCTGGCGCCAACGTGGATAAAAATGAAAATATCCACTAACTCCGATAAAACCGGCTAATCTTTTTTTATAATGTAATGCCAGATCAGATCCAACCAGGGCTCCCTGAGAAAAGCCAAAAATAAAAATCTTTTTTGGATTCCAGCCCATGTCTTCCAAGTGATCTAGCAACCGCAGCAGCTTTTTTCTTAAGGCAGCAATCTGACGATCTTTTTTGGGGGGCTCATCGTACCAAGAATAGCCTTCGGCGAATGGAATTGGGGCATTTAACAACAAAAGACTAAGCCCGGTCAGGCCGATTTCCCAATTGAAATCCCGGAATGGAAGCTCGCTATCGCCCTGCCCGTGCAAAACGATCATTAAGTAATCCGACCCCAAGGGTGAGCGCGGGTCGCCTTCGATAAAACGATATTTAAAATCCTTAGTTATTTGATTCATTGAAGCTACTCCGTGCGCTTAGCTCGCACTTAAACCAATCTCCCGCAACCTTCAACTGTGTATCGACTTCAAGGTCATTCCCCCTCAGAAATACCTCGGTATTGGAAGCTTCATTATGAATACACTTGTTTTGAAAGAGCCAAGTCAGGGTCTGCGGCCCACTCCACAAATCACGGGGTCGAAGCGGAGTGTAATACAGGTCTTTTTCTCGCAAAGCATCGGACTCGTTGGACAAACCGGCAACGATGTCGGGCTCTAAACCCACAAGCTGGGGCGTCCAACCAGATGGGAAATAATAGAAGCCTTTGGTGCGGAACAAGGCCACGCGCAGATGCGATTTCCAGATATTTCCATCTTGAAAGGATCCCTTGCCAAAACTTCGCTCTCCCACCAAAGTTCCGCGTCCTAAATCTTTAATAACTCCAGCCACGATTTCTGAAGCCGAGGCCGAACCCGCATTGATGAGCACCGCCAAAGGACCGCGATAGACTGCATCTTCCGAGGCAATGTAGGATTCGCCCAATCTGTTTGAATCCAAATAGCGGGTTTCAAAAAGCAGAGACCCCTTTTCAACAAATAAATTCAACACGCACGCGGACTCGTCGACCTGGCCACCCGGGTTGTCGCGAAGATCCAGCAAGACCCCCTCAACCGATTGCTCCATGAGCGAGATCAAATGCTTGCGAGCAAGCTTGCAAGTGTCTTTGCCAAACTTGTGGATTGTTAGATGACCTAAGGTTCGACCTAAATTCATCACGCGACTTTCGACGCTGCTGAATTCAAAATCACCCTTGATGACTTCGAGATTTTTTCGGATTTGCTGGCCTTTTTCTTGGCGCTCAACCTGAAGCAACAACCGGTTGCGAGCTTGACCACGAACCGCTTCCGAATAGGTCGACGCCTGCATTCGGTTTACCTCTAAACCATTCAATCGCAGAATTCGATCCCCTTTGCGAAGACCCGCGAGCGCCGCTGGCGATTTGGAAAATACTTTCCGAACCAGAGCGCCGGATCGCGTACGACGCGCAACAAAGCCCAAATAAAATTGGTTGGAATCACTTTGTGACAGGACGTCCTCGTAAAATGCTAAAGGGACAATATAGGTATGGGGATCTTCCGAAATGGACAGGTACCCGTTGATCCCTGCAGCCACGGCCGGCAGCAGTCCTTGGTTCTTGGAAAGTCGCTCTTTAAGCTGCGCCCAAAGATCTAAGAAACGAAAAGGGGGTGAATATTCGGGCGAATTAAACTTATCGGTCCAAGCTTCCAGTCCCTTTTTTTCGGTCAAACGCAGATCAAAATCACTCCCGGTTAAATCGCGAAGCTTTCCGTTTTCTTGAAGAAACAGACCCAGGCGATCCGCCATGGTGTTGATCGCATTAACGCAGGATAAAAATTTGATTTGCGAGGACAGGCAATTCTCGTCCCGAAGCAATCCCTGCAGATCGGCTTCCGACAAGTCGGACTGCTGCCAGTAATCATCGACGCTTTTCTCAACGGACAGTTTTTGAGAATTCCAAGACACGGGAATGCTTTGCAAAGAAAGAATGGCCAAACCTAAGAGCAGTGCTTTAGAAACACGGCTTTTTGAGGGATCCACAAATTTCAAAACAAGCTCCTTCAAGAAACGTTGGCTCATCGCCCTTAGAGCAAGGCAAGGGCCACCTTGGTCAGACGAAAATCACGGATTTTTGGGTTAAAATCCTTCGGCTTTGGATCTGAGAACCCGCGATTTTCCCCCTCTTGAAAGCCTTTCCCGGATGTTTAGTTCTTCGACAGGTTTTGGCCTCCCGCTACGGGAGTGGAAAAATTGCAGCCTTGGGTTTCAATTTATGTTAGGTTTTCGCCCATGATTATCGTTACCGGCGCCAATGGCTTTATCGGAAGTCAGATTTGCAAGCACCTCAATCGACTTGGTCATCAGGACCTGGTGGCTGTAGATATGGTGAGCCCCGCAGAACGCCCGGCGCCCTTAAAAGACGTTAGGTACCTAAAGTATTTGGACCGTAAAGAACTTAGCGGATTTTTAAGCACTTCCCAGGCCAAATCTCAGGTCCAATGGATTCTGCATATCGGAGCCAATTCACACACCACGGAAACCAACTGGGAACTTTTGCAGGAACTGAACGTCGGTGATTCGAAGCTGTGCTTTGATTGGTGTGCGCAGAATTCAAAATCTTTAATTTACGCCAGCAGCGCCGCCACTTACGGCGGAGGTGAGCAGGGATTTGATGATCAAACCGATCCCGTAAAATTAAAGGCTCTCAACTTGTATGGAAAATCAAAATTGGAATTTGATAAGTGGGCCATTCATCAAACCCAGACTCCATTGAGTTGGTACGGGCTTAAGTTTTTTAACGTCTACGGCTCCCAGGAAACGCACAAGGGTTCTCAAGCCTCGGTGGTAATGCATGCGTTTAACCAGATTAAATCCACCGGCGGGTTGAAACTTTTTAAGTCTTATCGTTCTGAATACAAAGACGGAGAACAAAAGCGTGATTTCATTTATGTCCAGGACATCTGTCTTTGGACCGAAGAGCTCATGAATAAAAAACCAAAGTCCGGAATATACAATATGGGCACTGGTCGTGCCCGATCGTGGCTGGATTTAGGCCGCGCCGTTTTCAAAGCCATGAATGTTCCTGAAAAAATTGAATTTGTTGAAATGCCCGCGAATCTAAAAAACCAATACCAATATTTCACCGAAGCTAAAATGCAAAAATGGTTGGCTCAGGATCTGACCGCGCCCAAGTTCTCGTTAGAAAAAGGCGTCGAAGATTACGTTCGTGGTTTTTTGGAGATACAAGATTCGGAAGTAAAAGATAAGTGAAAGAGATTCCCTTTCACCTGCAAAAATATGTCGTGGAACAAAATGAGGCTCGTTATTCTCCGGTGGATCATGCCGTCTGGCGTTTTATATTACGTCAGCTCAAATCCTATTTGAAAAATCACGGGCACCCCAGTTACCTCGCGGGACTTGAAAAAACCGGTATCGAGACCGAAAAAATTCCGTACATTTCAGAAATTTCAAAAAAGATCGAGAAATTTGGCTGGAGCGCCGTTCCGGTTTCAGGATTTCTCCCTCCGGCAGTTTTTATGGAGCTACAGAGCTTGCAAATTCTGCCCATCGCTTCGGACATGCGAACGATCGATCATTTAACCTACACTCCCGCACCCGACATTGTGCACGAAGCTGCCGGCCACGCTCCCCTGTTGGCAGATCCGGAGTATACGAAATATTTGACGAAGTACGCGCTGATCGCAAAAAAAGCAATTATGAGCTCCGAGGATTTAGCAATCTATCAAGCAATCCGAAATCTTTCAGACATCAAAGAGCGCTCCGATGCCCTGAGCTCTGAAATCGACGCCAGCCAAAAGAAATTGGAAGAAGTCACAAGCGGGATGACCTTTGTTTCCGAAGCTTCCGAGTTGGCCCGTATGAATTGGTGGACCGCCGAGTACGGACTGATCGGTGATCTTGAAAATCCAAAAATTTTTGGGGCTGGGCTTCTTTCGTCGGTCGGCGAAGCAAAACTTTGCCTGAGCCCAAAAGTTAAAAAACTTCCGCTCACGTTAAAGTGCATTGAGCAGAGCTACGACATTACAGAGCCGCAGCCGCAATTGTTTGTAACTCCTTCATTTTCACATTTGGAAAAAGTGCTCGACGAAATGAGCCAGAAAATGGCCTACAAAATTGGTGGCGTCGAAGGAATGAAAAAAGCCGTACAGGCTAAAACGATAAATTCTGTCGAACTGAGCTCGGGCCTTCAGATGTCTGGCGTCGTTACTCGGTCGATCAGTACCGATCAGGACGTTATCTTTCTAAAAATTGATGGACCCGCACAATTGTGCTTGAACGAAAAAGAATTAATGGGCCACTCAAAAAAATATCACGCTGAGGGCTTTAGTTCTCCCCTGGGAGAATGGAAAAATGCTCCAGGACGCTGTCCCTCGAGCTTAGATCAGGCGGAGCTGGGAAAACTGTCAATAACCGTGAACTCTCCCTGCATTTTAGAATTTAAATCTGGCATCAAAGTCCAAGGCGTCGTGCGAAGTCTGAAGCGCAAGCATGGAAAACTTGTTTTAATAAACTGGGATCAAGCCCGCGTTGATGGCTTGGGCGAAGTCTTTTATCAACCCGAGTGGGGGCCTTTTGATATGGCCGTGGGGAAATCGGTTGTTTCGGTCTTTGGTGGACCGGCAGATCGTCGAGCCTTTGGTGAGATCGAAGATTTTGTTGCTGCCCGCGTCCCTGATCGCAGTTTTTCTTACGACGAGAAAAAGTTGCATCGGTTGTATTTCGAGATCCGCCAACTGCGAGACAACCAAGTTGCGGGCGAAGAATTGGAAAAATCAATTTCAATTTTACTGGAACAGCACCGAGAATTCCAACAGGACTGGCTCTTTCTAGTCGAGGCTCTGGAGCTTCTAGCGCCGACCCAATCCCCTCAGGGACCAAAGATCCGAGCGCAATTGGAAGAGATTGCAGACCGCGTGCCGTCC
>JAYUPS010000072.1:0-13675 GCA_043759945.1 Bdellovibrio sp. | reverse complement strand
TTCTTGTTTAATTGCAGCGTTGAGCGCTAGGATGTCCAATTCCATGGTGACCTCGCATTTAGATTGGTCCTATATTTGACAATGAGGCGCCCCGAGATGGGACCTCTAATGCAAGGCGGTGCGTGTGAAAATTCAATTAATCTCGATTAAGATGGCCGCCATCGTTTTCGGAGTTTGTATGGTTGCACTCTTTACGGGCTTCCAACTGGGAAGTCGCGGGGGTTTGCTTCTGGCTCTGATTTTTTCGGTGCTTTGGATGACTCTGCTTTGGGCCAGTGACGAAGCTCGGTGGTTGAAAGAGTTTACTTTACGACCCCTGAAGGGCCAGGACGCTTGGGGTTTGTTAAAAAAAATCGAGCTGGGCTCTCAGCGCCTGCATATAAATCCTCCGGACATTTTTCTGGCCTCGTCGCGCTCGGCATTTGCGGTTTCGCTTTCCCTGGGACTGTCAAAGGAAACGATCATCATCAGCGAAGGCTTACTTGAAAATTTAACCGACCAGGAAATTGAAACCGTGCTTTTTTCCGAGCTGAGCTCACTGCACTTGCGCCGAAGATTGCGTTACCGCGCGGTTCATTTGTGCGCACGTTCGGTGGTGCGGCTTTTTGAATTGGTCGAGGGTCTAATGCCCTACGGAAAAAAATGGGGCTATCTAAGAACCGCGGCGCTTCCCTTGAATTTGCTTATTTTGAAACTGGGATTTTGGAAAAATTTCGAGCTGGAAAGAGACAAAATCACAATTTCTTTGGTTCCCGATCGCAGGCCCCTGGCATCGGCACTTTCAAAGCTCGTTGCGCTTGGTCAAGTTTATCCGATGAAAGTTCCAACGGGCTCCCACCATCTTTTTATTGTCAATCCCAGCCGAACCGAGGGGGACGAGCATCTTTTTGCCCTGCATTCCCCACTTCCCTTAAGACTGCGGCGCATCTTAGGTGCCGAAACTATTTAATTTGAGAGACAACCATCGCAGTTAAAAACCTTTGGAGGTTGCGATGAATACTGAAGAAACCCCGAATATGGAAGCCACGTTTTCGATGCTTGTGATGTCCATCGCTTCGAGCGCGGCCATGGCGATGGGTCTAACTCCGGACCCAGAATCAAAAAAAACGGCCGTGGATAAAAATTTGGCGCGCTTCAACATTGATTTGTTGGAAGTCATGCAGAATAAAACCAAGGGCAACTTAACACCCGACGAAGGTCAGTTCCTGACGGCTTTAATTAGCGATCTTCAACTTAAATTTTTAACGATTAAATAAACTCTTAAGGCCAATCTATGAAAAAAATTTTTCTGCTGCTGATGCTTTCTCCGCTCTTGATGGCGCAAAAAAAAGAACTTCCCGCGCTAAAATTCGGGGAGCCACTGCCGGGCAATGCTTTTATTGAACTGGCAAAATTAGTGAATCCGGCGGTGGTCAATATTTCAACCACGGCCATTCCCCAGCGGGGTTACGGCGGCCAACGGGGCCAACGCGATCCCTTTTTTGATATGCTGGAAGAGCTTTACGGTCTTCGGATGCAACAACAGCAGCAGCAACAACCCAATCCGAAAAGCATGCCGCACTCTTTGGGAACTGGTTTTATTATTCGGGAAGATGGCCTGATCGTGACCAATAATCACGTGATCGCCGGCGCCGACAAGATTATGGTTCAGATCAACGAAAACTCGGACAAAATGTTCGAGGCCAAAGTCGTTGGCAGTGATGATCGCACCGACATTGCATTAATTAAAATCGAGGGCAAAGGCTTTCCCACGTTAGCGATGGGTTCCTCGAAATCCACAGAAGTCGGAGAATGGGTCGGGGCTTTCGGAAATCCGTTCGGTCAGGGACACACCATGACCAAAGGAATCATCTCGGCCAAAGAACGCGCCATTGATGAACTGAATCGCTTTCCGCTCTTGCAAACGGATGCGCCCATCAATCCAGGAAATTCGGGCGGACCCTTGGTGAATTTGAAGGGCCAAGCCATCGGCGTGAATTCGGCGATCGATCCCCGCGCTCAGGGCATCGGCTTTGCCATCCCAATTGATGAAGTGAAATCTATTCTTCCGCTCTTGGAAAAAAATGGTCGTATCCGTAAGGGCTATTTGGGCGTTACACCGATGGATCTAGATCCGCGCATCGCGATGGAACTGGGATTAAAAGAGGTCGACGGCGCCGTCATCGCCCAAGTCGAAAAGGGAAGTCCTGCCTCCAAGGCTGGCTTTAAACTTTACGACGTGGTGACTGAATTTAACTCTAAAAAAATCATGCAAGCCGGCGATTTGTTCCGTGCGGTGGGTGACGCGCCCACGGGCGAGAACGTGAAAGTCAAAGTCGTACGCGAAGGGAAACCCCTGACCCTGACGGTGGCCGTGGGGGAACGCCCCGACCAGAAATTGGCGCAAGGCCCGACCCGCAAATCCGATACCACAGGACAAAAACATGAACTCGGCTTTCAGGTGGCCGACGCCACCGATAATTTGCGCCGGGAGTTTCGCTTAGAACCCGACGTCAACAAACCCGTCATCGTGGCGGTCAATCCCAAATCTCCGGCCGCCAGCAGCGGGTTGATGGTGGGCGACGTGGTCTTGGACGTGAATCGCAAAGAGGTCAGTGCGGCCAGCGAAGTCTTGAAAAATTTAAAAAAGGGTACCAACACCCTTCGCGTCTTCCGCCAGGGCGCGATTTTACTCTTGGCAATTCGCACTTAAATCTCCAGAAAGTGTCTTGATTTGAGACACTTTCACAAATTCTGTGTTGGGATTTGGGTTTGGGCTTTAAGTCCTAACGCTCAGGACCGATAATTAAGCCAGTATGGAAATCACCGAAGTAAAGGTCTTCCCGGTCAACGAGGAACGCCTAAAAGCCTATGTCTCCATCACGTTGGACAACGCGTTCGTTGTTCGCGATTTAAAGATCATTCAAGGGCCTTCGGGTTTGTTTGTGGCCATGCCTAGCAAGAAGCGCAAGGACGGCCAATTTCGAGACATCGCTCATCCGCTAAACCAAGAAACCCGCGCCATGATCGAAGACGCCGTCTTCGAAGCTTACGAAAATCAGCTCAAGAGCATGGGCGCCAGCCTTGAAAACTTGCAACGCCAAAAATCCACCGACGATTACGAGTCCTAAATCAATAGCCGCACCGCATCCATGATGTCGGCACTTGCCTCAATTCCCCGAATTCTTTAATTTCCAACTTCAGTCGATGCCGTTGGGGTATAGCCAAGTTGGTAAGGCAATAGATTTTGATTCTATCACTCCCTGGTTCGAGTCCAGGTACCCCATCCAAATTTCCTGCGCCCTATGAAACTTTCTAAGTTTCAGTCGTCGAGACACCCGCTATCATAATTCTATGCCCAAAATTTTCCATCAGTTAAGTTTTTTTATTTTAATTGGTGCCTCGGTGATTCCCCTCTTTGTAGAAGCTTTCACTCCTTCCAATATTGATGATCGTGGCCCAATAATGATGAATTGGATCGGGAATAAAGAAGACCGGCGGTTCTGGCACCTTCGCCTGGAACTTCCGACCAATAACCTCGGATCGAATACTCAAAACGGATATTTTAAGGAACGTTCAGAAATTTCTCTCTATTCGATCGGCTGGGGATTCTTCTCAACACCAGACTTTGATTTTGGTGTTCAATTTAGTCCAAGCCGGGTTGCGTTCCTACCGGTATTCACTTCGCTAATTACACAGTGGAATGCTTTTCAGTTTAGCACGATAAAGTTTTCCATCGGAGCAATGAGCAGCATCGTTGGGCCTCGCCGTTGGGGAATTCAGTTGCTGATTGACGATAAAATAAGAAATCTAGATTCTTCTTTTGTCCTGCAGCTTAGGAATGAAGACCGTGTTTATCAGAAAGTTCTGGCACCAAAGGAAGTTGGAAAAACAATAGAGGCTTCTCTGGAGTATGATCTACAAATTTTATCGGCCCTGGTCGGAGTTGACTTCCCCCTATGGAAAGACTCTTCATATGAAATTGGGCTCCAAGCGGGCTGGGAGTCCTACAAAGTTTCCAATTTGAGAAGCGAAAATCCGAACCCTAGTTCTTTCCAAAGAAAAGATGGGACTGTTTTTGTAGTTTCTTTTGGAAGCAGCCGATGAGCACTAGTCTACGCAGTTTTACAGGCCTGCTCAAAAAACCCCAATCGGGTTGAAATTACTTTTCGTGATATTTTTGAACAGTATAACGATTTCGTTACATAGCTGCTGTGAGACGAAATTGTCGTCACCGAACAAGCCCAGCGAGAACGCAAAGATGAGTCTTTGGAATTTTTTCTCCAATCACGGTCGATAACGCAATTTGTATCATCCATTACGTAAAAAATAAATCAATTGTCCTACTTCGGTTATTCGAGATGCTTTCGGTATTAGCTAATTGTATCTCTACAAGTTAAATAGGACGATACAGGCATGACCGACGAATGGAGCCAGTACAAAAAAGTAAAGCTCAGATTTTTTTGTTTATTTGCGCTTAGTGTGCCGATCGCGCACTTGGTTAATGAGGTGGGCCGTTACTCTTTTTTACTTTCAATACCGCTTTGGTTTTTTTGGGTGTTCTTTGCCGTTGGCCTAGCTTATTTCAAATTGGGGCAATGGCCCTGTCCGCGATGTAAGAAACCGTTTCATTTTATAATGGGATACGGAAACATTTTAAAGCGGAGTTGCTTCCATTGTGGTCTCAAGCTTTATCAAAAATCTTTTGCGGAAGTTCACAATGGGTAACTTGATTGCACATAAATCTGCTTTTTTATTCATGTACAATCCAAAAGAAGCCTACCCTTGTCTCCTTAAAGAGTTATCTCTTAAATTCAAGAAGTCTGGCCTTTTTATTTTGTTTTGCATAGGTGCTGCGATGACCTTTGGGGCGCTTTCAACTTACCGATTAACTATAATCGAGCGGGTGAATTTTTATGCGACGGCTCACTTCTTAAATTTCTCCGCTACGTTGACACTAATTTTCCTAGCCACCTTCCTAGTTTCCGTTGTGCTTGCTACAATTATTTTACGGAGATACATCTCAAAATTTTTATGAGGATGATTTTTCTTCTACTTCTGCAGGAAATGAAAAAATTTATCTTTACGAGAACGTATTTCAGATTAACATCCCTGACGGGGAAACAGTTAATGTTTTAGTTCGCACTTGCAAGAGCCTCCCGACTACTATCAATGTCACCTTCGCATCACTCGATCCTGTTAAATTAATAAAATTTACTGAATTCTTATTTACGAAAGACCCAAATAAAAATGCTTATGTCATCTTCGGCCGTATAAACTCATTGCCAAAAGCAGTAAGAGGATCACCAGAACTGAGCCGGCTTATAGAAAGCTACTTTTCAGATAAAAAATGACTCGGTCAGAGCCGTAGCCTAGCTGCCGCTTCACGGGTTCCGTCCGGTCTGCTCAGAGGGAGAAGGTCAAACACAGGACGACTCAAGTTACAAGCGGTCTAGATTTTTGGGGTAACCTCATAGACAGAAACAGAGTCACCCTTCCAAATTCCCTACTTAGATTTCAGTACTCAAAAATACATCAGTAAGGTCAAGAGCCTAATTCAACTCAATAGACGAAGTGCGAAGCAGGCGGCCTAGTTCGTGCCTTTGGCGAGCGACGGCGCCGAAATATCTCAACCTGGTACAGGGATTCAAGTTTATACATAGGACTCCGATATATAAGATATCGAGGTAACAAATGCTGAATTCCGAAATGCTCAAAGGCAATATGATCACCCTGGTTCTAAAGCTCCTCCAGAAAAAGGAAATGTACGGCTACGAGATCGCCAAAGACCTCGGCCGACTTTCCGGCGGCAACATCGACGTGAAAGAAGGAACGCTCTACCCGATTCTTCACTCGCTGGAAACTGACGGCGCTGTTGAAAGCTACTGGTCTCAAGAACCTGGTGAGCGCAAACGCAAATACTACCGTATCACGAAAACCGGTCGCGCGCTTCTTAAGGAAAAATCCAATCAGTGGGAGACTTTTAAGAGCGCCATTGACCAAGTTCTCGCGACAAAACGCGTGGGTATTTAACATGAAAAATCTCAAGGAAAACCAATTGGTGCGGGAATATTTGCGCGAACTCGAAGAACAGATTCGTGGAACCGGAAAAAAACAAGAAGCTCGGGATGAAATTCTATCCCATTTAGACTCACAGTTCTCGGAGCAAGAAGAAGTAGCCGATTCCGAAATTAAGATAGCCTTGGCCGGCTTCGGAGATGCAAAATGTTTTGGCCGGAAATTGCGACAGGCTCAACGTCGATGGCCCGTTCGTTTGATCAACGGAGCTGCCGGCCTGACGACCCTGACGATAGTCGGAATATTTTTACTGACCCATCATCTTTTTATTCAGGCCGATCGTTTCGCGAAATACTTCTCAGAATCTGTCACTGCCAACCAAGTGCGATTTGACTTAGATCAAAAAAAATTTCAAAGCTATGACTTTTTAAGAGAGATCCCCGGAACCAAGGATGCGGGCATCTATTTGAATCAACGCCTGCGGTGGAAAGATTACGTTCCGCCAAATCCCTTACTTCTAGACCCGTCTTGGATTTCCAAACTCTCTGAATTTGATCACTGGGATTTTCATGCCCAAGGTCCTTACCAAAGCGTCCTGGATTCTAATTCGAAACCTACGAACCCCTACCTGGTACAAATGCCTGAACTCCAAGAAATTTTTCCAGCTGCGCGCGATCATATTCAGCGGGGAATGAAAAAAAGCGATCCTTCCCGGGCACTAATGGAAGTTCGGCATTTAGCTCGACTTCTTTACACGACAGAAACTCTCGTCGGGAGCATGATCGGAATGGGCCTTCTTAAATTGGAAGCGCAGGCCTACTTTTTAAATTTTGCAAGGCTTGGAAAGAAACTACCTGGTTACCAGCCGTACACCCAGGACGAAGTTGAAGACATGCGAAAAACCCTTTGGGCGACAGGTTCATTTGTTGATTTGACCTCGCCAGAAACGACGGCGCAATTTTTCTTGCGCGATTCCTGGCCGGTGGGTTCTTGTGCCGCCCTTAACGAAGCTGCTCAAGCTTCTCTGTTAGTTCGTGGCATGATCCAAAAGAAATATCCCTTTGAGCGGGAGACTGAGCCCATGCTGTCGACTTTTGACCGCGTCATAGCAAAATCCAAATCCCACTGCCGTTTGAAATTCGCCCGCAGCTATTTAGCGCGTCCCGAGGAATTTGTGGGGGTCGTGCTTACGGGAGCGGTCATTCCCATGGGCGGCGACTTCATTGCGAGTTTATTCACTGGAAGTATTATAGACCACGCTTACGGCGTCTACTACGCCCAAAACATTCCTTACTTGCGACAAGCGGTGGGTTTTCAGATTCAGATGATTGGTCGTCCTAACTTTGCTCGTATTTACGATCAAAATTAAAAATCTCGAAACTATTGAGGGATAAACCGAAGAGCTCAATATCCTTTAAATCATAGCCTCTTTAATATCCCGAAAATTTCGGAACACATTCGTTTTGTGATGCCCCGTGAGTCTGGAAAGCACGTACGCATTTAGACTTGAATCTTTCATCAAAGCACTCGCGACATCCGCATTTAAAACTGAACCAAATAACGAACGATTCCGAAGTTCAACGCAGCTCTTCATAACAAATGATCGCGACTTCAAAAACTTCGTTTTATCCAAAGCAAAGTTGGGAACCAAAAGATTGTACTTTGCAAAATACGGCCCGGGCCCTCTTACCCTCGGGCCATCAAACAGGGACTCTGGCCCCGAACGTTTCTTCGCATACTTTTTTAAAATACCAAAAGGCCGCCCCTTTACCTCGCGAGCCTGCATGAACTCTAGAAATCCACCCAACACCGCAGGGTCAAAAGGCTCACCTTCTTTAATGAACTTTCTAATCTTTGAAGGACTCAAAAGATGGCCGTACTCACTGAGCCAGCACAGCGTACCCTCTGCAACACGAGAGTTCTTCAAATTCAAAGTTGCCAACAGGAAAAATCGCTCGATATCAGCATAACCAATGACCGGTGCAGCATCCTCAAATGCAATCGCAATCCCAAAATACTGCGCGAGACTTGAAAAATTATTTTGAGGTAAGTTTTTTGAGATCTTCAACGCTCTCATGGAACTCCTCGATCATTTTCTTGGTGGCACCTTTCGGCGGCGAGGCGACTTTCCTTAAATGTTCAATCGCCGCTTCAACCTCTCCAACGGAAGGCTTCAGCAAATCAAGATCATCCCAATCCTTCATAGTCTCATCTCGACGGGAGGCAAATGCGACAGCCTTCATTTTGATAAGGTCCGCTCGGTCCATAACCACCGCCCTGATGGATTTCCAATTTCCAAAAGGCTTAGCTCTTTCAAAAGAACCATCTGGAACATCAACCGATGCTGCTTGGTCGTTTAACCAATTCTTGGGCAGCCCATGAGATTCGCCAACCGCAGCTATCATTTCTAAAATTTCACTATCGCCGATGGGTTTCAGAGAATCGGCGTCGTTTGTGGGCTCAATCCGTGCAAGACCAAGAAGTTGAATCGCCATCGCCCCGCAAATGAAAATGTCGAGACTCCGGCCTTTTTGAGTCAACCTTTGATCCAAATCATTGAGCGCATCCAAGAGCTGCTGTTTTGTCATATTCGCTCCTTGGTAACATTATATTACCTATTTTTACTGGCTGCAAGGATAGAATTTCAGCGACTCGCAACATAGCGGAAAGATGGCGGAAATGGCCAAAACAACTTTAGAAGTATTCCAGTGTATTTCCCAGCATTTCAAACTGGTAGCATTGTTCTACGCCCAACCCAGACTAACGGCCATGAATAAATTTAAATTGAAACTATTTAAATGGTAGCCGACTATTACCGTATGAACGTGTCGGTTATGAAGTCAATTTTAGCTATATCACTCGTGCCAGTACTTGCGGGCTGGAGTTTTCGTACGGGTTTAGGCTATTCAAAATCGGAACAAAGCACGAGTCCAAAAATTGTAGCGACATGTCCCCCAATGGCTTCTTGCATAATTACAACTGAGTATGAAAGCTATGCCTACCATCCCACAGTGTCTTTGCACGCCGACATAGATGATATTTCTAGAAATGGGTGGGGCCTTAATTTTTCCCTGCGGCACTTTCCGCAGACAAGACTGGCAACTTACAAAGTTGCGTCGGGTGGCACGTCAGTGTCGGGCTCTGGAACCTCGGATTCGGCCAAGCTAGGTTCTACAGATTTTGGTATTTCTGGCGGCTATGGATGGAAATATTTCTACATGAGGATGGGATTATCTATGGCTATCGTAAATCTCACCCCTGCAACAGGCTATGTAGGAAATAGCTCAACCGGCCAAGGTTCCGGATCGGTTTTTGCCATTGGGTTTTCACTAACGGAACACTTGGATTTGGAGGCGTCAGGAACGAGTAATTATTTCGACCTAAACTTGTCTAATGGTGCTTCTACTTTAAAGCAGAACTACCAATTAGCGACAACCGAAGTTATCTTGCTTTACAAATTCTAGATACCTCAGTGTCGGTGTTTTTAGCGTGGATTTGTGCCAAAGAGATTAACAGCCGTTTTTACTGTCTATCTATTGATCCAAATCTAATCGAAGAATCTCCGCCGGATAGATAAGTTTTTCTATGATCTTGTACCGAAGTACAAATCAGTTTCAGCGTGAATTTAATAAAATCCATGTCATACTTTTAAAGGGGTAACAGATAATATGGCATCACAAAAAAATCTTTGGAAGATACTAATTGTGGTGACGCTTGTATCACATTCATTTGCTAATGACTCCTGGCTGAATAAAGAATCGCAGAACTGCGGAGAGGGGTCAGAAAAAATCACTGTGTACCCTGCGCATGATGGGTTCAGTTTCTCAATGTCGCATAATGCATCAGGCAAGCCAAAAGTATACTGCAATATGAATGAGCTTAAAAAACAGAGAAAAAATATTTTAGAGATAAATGCGGAAATAAATCGTCCAGCTAGTAAATAAATAAAGTTTACATACAAAGCTCCTTGTTGCGCTAAACATCAACTTCGGCGCTATACTAAATTGGAACAATTTTTAAAGACTACTAAAATCACATGGCGTAAATTCAGGTTACGCACACGGCTTACCTTTTTCCATTTCAATTTAAACTTAAAAAACTAACGATCGCGAAAAATCTCTGATTTTTCTTTGAAAACCGAAACAATAGGGCAAAGATCCCGCACCAGACGCAACAATGCAAGGCAGTAGGCCTTGCTATACGGTGTGAATTTTTTAGGATTGGTAATGACCCCAGCACAAAGCCTGCTAAAGCGTCCAGCCGTTCGCGGCGAAGCAACTGTCATGTTCGTCGATATCCGAGGATTCTCTCAGTTGTTCGATCAACGTGATCCCATGGAGGTTTTTCACTTCGCAAATAGTGTGCTGTCGGAAATGGGAATGGTGGTTGAGGCTAACGGCGGCGTTGTCGACAAATTCATGGGTGATGGATTACTAGCCCACTTTGGAATTCTTGAGCCTGATGCTCAGCATATCGAACAAGCTTGTCGGTGCGCCATCCGCATTCGGGCTTGCGTGAGCAAAATAAATTTACAGCGCTACATAGATTCACAGCCCGTTGTCAGTGTCGGAATCGGAATTCATACGGGAAGCGTTGCCTCTGGAGTGATCTCAACAACCGTAAAACAAGAGTTTACAGTTTTTGGCGATGTCGTTAATTTTTCATCGCGCTTGGAAAGTCTAACCAAGGATTTCACGGTTGATTGTTTGGCGTCGGAGGCTGTTTTTAAAGCCGTCCAACATCAATTCGCATTTCAAAAAATGCCGATGCGAGAAATCAGAGGATTTAGTTCACAGCATCAGACCTATTGGCTGTTACCGACAAATATTTTGGTTTAAGGTTTAAAAAGGAGTTCCAATGATTTTTGATAACGGATATTTAACCGCCGCGGCACTTAAGGAACTAGAAAAACACGTTGATATGATCGACTGCGAATGCCCCACGTATTTGATTGGTATCCTGAATCGGGTTCGCGAATTTCAAGACTACACTACCGAATGCATCAAAAAATATCCAAAAGATGCAGCCACTCACATGTGGCTTCAGACTTCGGCCAGAAATATCGATGCGATGCTATCGAATACCATCGTGCAACTGGCCCGAATAGAGGGTTTCATCGATGAAAAAAATGATTTCGTTGAGCGCAAAGTCTCAAAGTAATCGGCGAAAGCGATCTTGAGTCATCCTGTACGCATCAGATCTAAAATAATTTCTAGAAAGTACATTTAAATGGCTAGCACCGCCCTTTTGTGGCAAGTTCCCGCCAGGTCTCATAAAAAAGGAAATTTTTCACATGAAAATCTTATTTGTAATGGTTCTTACTGTACTGAATGCTAATCCACTTCTTGCTCAAAGCCACCGTCTAACCGAGAGCGGGGCCACCCTAACTTTACGGGGTGATCAGGTCGTTGCTATTAGCAAGCCGGTACCTGTTGTCTCGAATATTGGTTCTAAAGCTATTTTAGGAGTCGATTTACAACTAGACTATGATTGCGACAGCACTTTTGCGTTTGTTAAGAGCTTTTCTGACGGCGATGCCTTGGCGGTTCGATGCTCGGTAGACAGCGGTCCCACTCTGACCTTCTTTCAAAATTTAGTAAGCTCAACAGGTTTAGTCAGTGAAGCAAGCTGCAAAGGCTTTGTTAAAGGCAGCGCCTGTATTTATTACGAGATCAATACGCTTGAGGATTGCAAGAGCAAATCAGGACAATGGGCCGTTCATTCCGAAGGTCTAAACCGCTCCATGTCCTGCGAAGAGCGACTAGGGAACTAATCTGCGTAGATTCAAGTCAACGTGTTCGGCAATTAGGGTTCTAAGCCATCCAAAAGTCGCGATTTTGTCTAGGTCACCGACTTAGGCGGTACTGTCGGCAGGCAGTTACCTAAAATTCAGGGTGTGACTAAATCCATTGCGGCCCTTCTTTTTTCTTTTGTATCTTACTACTTGGCAGCGCGATTGGGCCTGGAAATCGCTACGATAAACAGTCAAGCCTCTCCGATTTGGCCCGCAACCGGATTAGCCATAGGCTTTATAATTCTATTTGGGCCTAAAGTTTCGATTGGAATTTTTCTTGGCGCTTTTTTATCAAATTATCAAACGGGTCTTAACCTCTACGCCACTTTCGCTGTAGCCGCTGGCAATACTTTTGAAGCATTATTTTTCTTCTGGGCTTACCGCCGTTTTTTAGTTCGAGACGACGTCTATGGTGTCTACACCCGCTCAATTTTAAGCATTTTCATTTTCGTCATCTCGGCTTCAATAAGCGCCACTTTCGGATCGATGGCCCTTTGGGGTTCGTCCATTATAGCTTGGGAAACATTTCCCAAAAACTGGATAACTTGGTGGACCGGAGACTTTCTCGGTGCTCTTTTCATCGTGCCGTTAATCTACAGTCTTCGAAGCTATAAATTAAATACCTTGAAAAAAGAGTTTTATCAGTTTCTACGATTCCTGCCCTTGTTGGCAGCCACCTATGCACTTTGCTTTTTTATCTTTTCAATCGACGCAGGTCGACCTTTCTTGTTCTCAATTTTTTTATGCGTATTAATTTCCAGTTTGTATTTCCCTGCAGCTTACCTCTACTTGATTTCAATACTTGTCGCTGTATTTTCAGTTTGGCAAACAGTCCATAATCGCGGCCCTTTTGGTGGCGGTGGCATCAACGACAACTTAATTCATCTTCAAGTTTTCTTATCAAGCCTGAGCCTGACCTGCATTGGCATTAGCACATTAAAGATCGAGGGGTTTACGTACCGACCAAAGATGGCCCTACTTTTTGGATGGATTCTTTCCGGTGTGACTTTCTACTTTTCTTTCAATTCCATGGTCTCAGGCGATGAATCAATTTTGAACACCAGAATAAATAAGTCGACACAGGCACTTGAATCGCGCATGAACGACTACATCCAAATGCTTGAAAGCGGAGTTAGTTTTATTAACGCCTCGGACTTTGTGACAAGCAGTGAGTGGAAGCTGTATTCCAAAAAACTACTGTCGACGCACCATTATCCCGGGATTGAAGGCTTGGGAGTGATTTTTTCTGACAGTATTAAAGAGCGATTCAAAAACCAAGCTCGTCAGATTTCGAAATACCAACCCACCGGCATAGTCAAATCTGTAGAAAATCTGCCGCCAGAATTGACGGTCAATGATCCCGAAGAAAATTTTATAATTACTTATGTGGAACCCGAAATCGGAAATCTGCCGGCCATTGGTTTAAACATATCTACCGAGAAACACCGCTACGAAGCCGCTATAGCGGCCCGAGACACAGGCAGAGCAACTATCACCCAGGAAATTCGACTGATTCAAGACATCACGACTCGACCTGGTTTTCTATTGTATGCACCTATTTATCATAACGTTGAAAATTTAAAGACGACCCAAGACCGACGCGCGGCATTCATCGGATTTGTTTACTCTCCGGTTGTGTTTGAAAAGTTTATGGAATCTGTTGTTCCAAGTTTCAACGAGGAACTGGACCTGATGATTTTATCCAAATCTTCAACAAAGACGCAGGTTTATTCCACACCGAACTGGAATCAAAATTTTGGCACCGAGTACAAAAGTTCAATCCTACTTGCAGGGCAAACATTTGATGCCGTTTGGAAAAAGGGGACTGGGGTGGGTCTCTCTATTAGTCTCATCTCATCATGGATTGGTTTTTTTGGAACTATG
>JAYUPS010000071.1:0-2032 GCA_043759945.1 Bdellovibrio sp. | reverse complement strand
GTGGCAAAGGCATCCCCATCGCCGAGTTCCTCCAAGCCCCCGCCTCTCACTGGATTTCCGAAAAACCGTGATCGCGATCACTGAACTCCCAAACCTCCCATGCTCACCCCCACCGAATTCACCCTCTGGCAGCTCGTCACCCGCCAATTCCTCCTCGACCCAGATTCTATCCATGGTCCCAGCCACTGGATGACCGTTCGGTGCAATGGTCTCTATCTCGCCACGCTTCACGAAGCCGATCCCGAGGTCGTCCGGCTTTTCGCCGTCTTCCACGATTCCTGTCGGACAAATGAATACGCAGACCCAGAACACGGCCCGCGAGGTTCCGCTCTAGCAGAATCATTTCGTGCAGCCGGGTATTCCCAACTCGATGACAATCGCATGGATCTTCTCGTCACCGCCTGTCGGATTCACAACGGCGGCCTTCCCCAATCCGAACCCACCCTCGCCGTCTGCCTTGATGCCGACCGCCTCGACCTCGGCAGAGTGGGCATCATCCCGGATCCCCAACTTCTCTCCACAGCCACAGCGAAAAACATCGCCACCCGGCAGATTTGGTGGGAGTTGGATTAATCTCCAAGGAATCGAACTTACGTCTTACTGAAAACAGAAATCTAATATTATGCATCTCTTTCAAATCCTCGATTCAATTTTGAAATCACAAGATCCCGAACGTTTCTTCAAGGATGCGAAGGACAATATATTTAAAGCTATTCATCAGATTGATGACATATCGGATCCAGCAAAAAACGCTCTCGAATCAATTCTTAAACAACCTTACAGAAATCGGAAAAACTCACTTTCAGCTCCAGAGAAAATGCTAAGTTCCCTGAAATCAATGGGAGCAAAACGCGGAAAACTTCCAAATCCCCAAGATTTTGTCCATGAAGAGAAAATGAAGTTACATGACATTCTTCGAGAAGTCGGTTTCGATAAACTAGATTCGCACACAATAGGATCGAGACCGGCGCGATATTCGCCCGTGCCGACAAATCTTCATCCAAAAATAATAGATTGCCTGAATCGAATATATCCTAGTGGAATATATAGTCATCAAAGTGAGGCAATCCAAGATTTTATGGATGGAAACGACATTTGTCTTGCTACAGCTACAGCATCTGGAAAATCGCTCGTCTTCTCGACGATTGCCGCAAACTATGCACTGGAAGATATGAACTCATTAACCATTGCGGTTTATCCAGCCCGCGCTCTCGTTAAAGATCAACTTGATAAGTGGAGAAAATTTCTTCGTCCATTAGGGGTTAGCGTTGGTCAAATTGATGGAAGTATTCCTGCTTCTATGCGCATGGATATTTTAGAAAATAGTCAGATTGTCGCCATGACGCCCGATGTCATCCACTCGTGGCTACTTAAGAATATTGCTAACACCAAATCACGTTTGCAGCAATTGAAGCTCCTGATCTTGGATGAGGCGCATATTTATTCGGGTGTATTGGGAACAAATATGGCGTATTTATTAAGACGGATTGGCGCGATTAATTCTACTCATAGGATAATTTCTTCTACCGCTACAATCGGGGAGCCACTGACATTTCTTCAGAAATTAACAGGCCGCAATGCATTTCACATAATTGGAATTGAAAGAGATGGGTCTCCAGCGGCCGAGAAGGAGATCATTTTAACGTGTTGTCAGGGAGGCAAAATTCAGCATACCAAAAATACGGCAAAGTTGTTGAATATGATTACAAAATCTTACGATGGACGATTCTTGGTATTTGTTGATTCTAGAACTGGAGCCGAAGAACAGGCGGAAAATCTTGGACAATTGAGTTTTGATGGAGTGCTACCTTATCGCTCCGGTTACGAGGAAAAATGCCGAGAAGATATCCAAAATGCTCTTGCCAACGGTCAATTGAGAGGTGTTATTTCGACAAGTGCTCTCGAAGTTGGTGTCGACATCGGAGACATTGATTTGGTCATTATCTTGAATTATCCACCATCTGTTCAGGCGTTCTGGCAACGGTTTGGTCGAGCCGGGAGGCGTGAGCAAAGAGGTGAGTGCTTAATTGTA
>JAYUPS010000070.1:0-13695 GCA_043759945.1 Bdellovibrio sp. | reverse complement strand
AAAAACTAACTTTACTGGTTTCTAGATTTGAGATTACGCGGCGAAACTCGGGCTTTACGCCGACAATCTTTAAACCAAAACTGCCGAACTGATCAATTTGGGTGATTGCATCTAAAAAGGGCTGCAGTCCCGTCGAACCTACAAAATTGGCTTGCTCCATATTGAACACCAACTTTTGCCCTATCAATTTATCGACACAGGCATCCCGAAAAGGCTGAGTATTCTCAATTTCCAACTTTCCTTCGATGGAAACAACAAAAACGTCCCCTTTTTTGTGTAGATCCGCTTTCATTTTCGACCCTCCTTGGTGTAACGACATTATGGCGTCACACAAGATTACGGAATAATTGTCGATTTTCTTTATAGGCCCTAGGTCTGACTTTACTTTACAAGTTCCCTTCAGCTACGATTTCGATAATGAATTCACCAACTAAGAGTCGCTCGAAGTCTTTGTTAAAACCCAAAGAAAAGAGCAGTAATCCCCGCCTGAAGTTGCTGGCCCAAGCCTGGACCTATTTGCATTCGCCGATGGCGATCGGCATTTATGTTACTTTATTGTTCGTCTTCCTGGCGCAAACTTTTTACCAAGTCCGAAATCAAAATGAAGCCGGAGTCAATCAAAGCAAATTTACCAATCTCATCTTTCACACCGTTGAAGGCTTGGATTTTATGCTCACCGATGCCCGATTTATTATTCGGGAAGAGATCGCACAAACGGATTCCAGAGTTGCGCTGATCGCCATCGATGATGATTCCCTCGAGGTCGTGGGACGCTGGCCTTGGAATCGGGAATTGATGGCCAAGCTCATCGAGAAAATCTTTGCCCACGGAGCCAAGGCCATTGCTCTGGACGTTATCTGGTCGGAGCCCCAGGAAAACTCCTCGGTCGAGACTTTGGATCGACTGAGCACCGGTATGGAAGCCCTGGGACCCGTGGGGAAAAATCTTTTAGCCCAAGAAAAAGCTCGGCCCCAACCCGACGACGTGCTGGCCGCGACAATTAAGAAATACACCGACAAAATTGTAATGGGAGTATTTCCCACGGAAGAAAATGAACGTTTCTTTTTGCCTTACACCGATTATTGCCGCAACGAGGCCTTCAACCGAATCAATGGTTCGTCCTTCGTTAAGGCCGATAATATTACCTTAGCGGTGGAGGACACGGCGGATGTTTTTGAACCCCTTAAATTCAACGAGCCTTTTGAAAATATTTTTAACGATATAGAAAAACAACGCACCCAACTTTTTCTGGGACGCCTGGGGAAAAAAGCGGAACCCGAGCTGAACACTTACGAAAAAAATCGGCTAAAGATTTTTGTTTCAAACGAAGTCATGAATTACTGTGATCGCTGGCTGATTACCGATGCGAATGTCAAAGGCACCGACGGCAAAGTGGACGAATACTACGAGTTCTGGGCCGACTTTTTTAAAATTTTAACCAGCCCCGAAGAAACCCAAAAGAAAGGCCTTGCGACGGCAAAATTTGAAATCTTGCAGGGACTGACAATCCCGAACGCCATTGCAGCTTTCAAGACAAGAACACTTTCGCATCCGGTTCCCCAGCATCGCGGCTGGACAATCAACCTGCCCAAACTTCACGAGGCCGCCTCTTTTTCCGGGTCCTTTAAAGCCGACCAAGACAACGACGGGAAGATTCGACGAAATCCTTTGTTTTATCGAACCGGCAATCGCATTGGCTCGAGTTTTATTCCGTCTCTCGCTTTACAAACCTACCTGGTCGCAAATCCCGGATATCAAGCCCAGGTTGAAATCGGCGTGGATCCCCAGAACCCCCAGCAAAAAATCATCAAGGGATTTCGCATCGCAGACGTCACCCAAGATGAAGCCAAACAAGAAGTCGTTAAAATTCCCGTGGATGGCCAGGGACGTTTAAAAATTGATTACGCTGGACCACGCTACAGCTACGCCCACATCCCGGCACGGGAACTGTTTCATGACTCCCCCGAAATGCGCATCGATCAAAGATCCCTTCAGGGCGAAGATCCCGTCACAAAAAAACCCAGGAATCTGGTCAACAAGAATCAATTTTTAAAAGATAAGATTGTCATGATCGGCGCCACCGCCGTTGGAATTTACGATCTGCGCGTGACCCCATTTGATAAAAATTTTCCGGGTCCGGAAACTCACATCACGGTCTTAGACAATTTAGTTCGTCAAAAATTTATTCGGGTTGATCCCAACGAAGCCTCGACGATGACGTGGGCCCTGGCCCTGCTTGGACTTTTGATTGCGGGCGGCGTCGCCTTTGCCGGTCCTTTTTTGGGCTTCTTCTTTGTCGTGGCCAGCGAAGCCACATTGATTTGGATTGACCAATTGCTTCTAAAAAAGGGGCTCGTGTCGACCATGATTTTACCGGGTCTGCTCGTGGTTACGATTTATGTGGTCATGACCCTGTATAAGTATTTTACCGAAGAACGAAAAAAGAAACATTTGCGCAGTACGTTTTCCAAGTACGTCAGCCCCGCCATCGTGGACGAGATTTTAAAGTCCCCGGAAAACGTTGAATTGGGAGGGAAAAAACAGCGTATGTCAGTCTTCTTTTCAGACGTTCGGGGTTTTACAACCATCTCGGAAAAGCTGGATCCACAGATGTTGTCTCACGTTTTGAATTTGTATCTGACGCCCATGACCCAAATCGTTTTTGCCAACAAAGGCACGCTCGACAAATACATGGGTGATGCGGTCATGGCGTTTTTTGGCGCTCCAATAGCCTACGGGGATCACGCCAAGTACGCTTGCCGCTGCGCACTTCAAAGCATCGTGAAACTCAAGGAAATTCAAAAAGAGTTCGAGGCCGAGGGCCTGCCGATGATTGATATCGGGATCGGGATTAACACTTCGGAAATGAACGTGGGCAACATGGGGTCCGATACGGTGCGAAGCTACACGGTCATGGGCGACGGAGTGAACCTGGGGTCCCGGCTCGAGGGCATTAACAAAGAATACGGCACCCGCATCATCGTGAGCGAATTCACCCAAGAAGATGTCAAAGACTCCTTCACGACCCGCGAAATTGATTCTGTGCGGGTGAAGGGCAAATTAAAACCCGTTCGTATCTACGAATTAATTTCCGAAGGGAAAGCGCCGCCGGATTGGGTCTCTTGTTTAGAGAGTTTTCAAAACGGGCTGAAAGAATATCATCAGAAAAACTTTGCGGCGGCACTGCCCTTTTTTGAAAACTCACTTTCGTTTCGACCGGACGACGAGCCTTCCAAGCTCTACATTGAGCGTTGCCAAACCTACATTCAGGAACCTCCTCCCGCGGATTGGGACGGAGTCTTTGTGATGAAGACAAAATGAGAATTTTTTTGGTTTTGCTTTTCATTTTTGGTTTGGAAAACCTGGCGATCGCCCAGCAGCGCCTGACCGGAGTAAAGCGAAATCTTGGAGTCTTGGTTGACGCCCTTCAGAGCGAGGGCGATACCGAAAATATTTTAACTCTGACCGGGCAAGTTCAAATTATTTTCAAAGACCAACATTTACGATCCGACCGCGCCAAAGTAAACTTTCGGGCTAAAACCATCGAGGCCGAGGGCAACGTAATTTTAACTTCCCCCCAAGCGACCGTCGGCGGCTCGCGGGTGCTCTTGGATTTCGAAGCCAACACCGGAGTGATTTACGAAGGCTATATTAAAAGTGGTCCGATTTTTTTTGAAGGAAACTTAATTTCAAAATTAAGTGCGGATGAATATTTGGTCGAAGAAGCTTCATTTACCTCGTGCGCAAATTGTCCCGAGACCTGGTTGTTTAGCGGAAGTAAGATTCGAGCCCAACTGGGCGGCTATGCCTTTATTAAAAACAGTTGGCTGAAAGTCGGCGGATTTAAAGTATTTTGGCTGCCTTATCTCATTGTCCCTTTGAAATCGGATCGGCAAACGGGAATTTTGACCCCGGAACTTGAAAAGTCCGATAGCGGAGGCCTGACGGTGGGCGAAAGTTTTTTTTGGGCTATTGATCGAAGTCAAGACGCGACCATCACTTTGAAAAGTTATGAAAAACGGGGCCCCAAATCAATTTTTAATTACCGGTATAAATTATCCGAAATTTCTGAAGGGGAATTCAGCGGCGCGACTTTGCGCGATCGGGCCTTTGGTAACGACAATCGCCTAAAAGGTTTTCGCAAACTGGAAGAGGCCGGTCAGCCCATCAACCGTTGGTTTACCAAATACGAGCATTACATCGATTTGCCCGAAGGTTTTGTTCATCGCTTACAAGTTAATAATGCCAGCGATTTACAGTATCCCAAAGACTTCTCACTTGAAACCCGGAACAACGGGGATTCGGCGATGGAAAACCGAATGTCCCTAACCAAAAATACGCTGAATTCCCATTTTTCAGTCGACACTTCTTATTATGTCAATCTGCTGCAGAGCAATCCCCTGGCCAGCAACAACGATGCTGTTCACCGTGCTCCCGAGGTCCGGTATTCTAAAGCCCTCAGCAATATTGGAGATTCCACGTTTCTTTATTCTTTTGATGTCAATTCCACGCATTTCTACCGCGCCGATTTTGGCTACGATGATTTGAACGCGGGATACAATCCTGCGGGAGGAAACAACCGTCACGTCAACGCCGAAGGCAAGGGCGACGATGGTCTTTCGCTGGCCGATTGCGCGACGGACAGATGGTATTACGACCCCCGTTGCTCCCGCTTTCGCGACGGAGAATTTGATCCCAATACGGATTTGATTCGGACCGGGCATCGCTTGGACGTCAAAGGGTCGATCTCGCGCCCGATGAAGTTAACTTCCTTTATTGATGTCATTCCCAAGCTCAGCTACCGCGAAACCGACTATCAGTTCAATATTCCAAACGATTCGACCAACCAACGCCGTTTAATTCGCGGAGAGCTCACGAGCCGGTCCTTGTTCTCTCGCGTGTACGGCGACACCGCAAACTACCGAGGCGATCGTATCAAACATGAAATCCAACCCGAGCTGACCTACACTTTTATTCCTTGGATTTCGCATCCGAGCCATCCGTTTTTCGGAAACCAGCGGGACGCCCAAGACGCCCCTTTCTTTTCTCAAGACAGCCTTTCCGATGCGGATCTTAACGGACCCTACGGAATTCAGTTTGATTACAATGATCGAATTTTTGAACGGCGTCTGGTCACTTTTGCCTTTTTGAATAAATTAATTCGCAAACGTTGGTCGGGAGATCGCGCCGACTACGGACAGTTTTTATTTTGGCGCGTGGCTCAAAGTTATGACTTCCACCAAGCGGAGTTAGATACCTCCCGCAAACAAGCCTTGTCGGATCTATCGAGTGATTTTCGATTGAACTTGGACCAACTGACGATTTTCCAAAAGGCCAACTACTATCCCTACCAGCAGGTCACAAAACTTTCTTCGCGCGTTCGCTGGAGCTTTCTTTCCGGTGACTTCTTCGAGTTAGGCCATACTTTGGACTACACGATTACTCCCGGCCAGGAAGTTGTTACCGATGCACGCACCGAAGAATACACCCTGACACTCCGGAAAGTTTTTGCGGGCGGCCAAATTTTGGGGAAAATGGCTTACGATTCAAGTCCAAGCAAGGTCCGATCTGATCAACGATTAAAATCTTACGGATTTGTTGCCCGATTGAAACTGCCGGGGGATTGCTGGTATTTTAATTTATCTCAGTACCGAACGGCCGGGGGGGATAACAATTCTTCGGCGACCTTTGACTTCAGCTGGGATGGGACTGCGAAACCAAACCTTCCGGAAGACCTGATTAACTCGCTCTATCTTTAAAAATTGAGATGGTAGGCCACGCCAGGGACTAAGTTCCCGTTTGGAGTGTTTAGGATAGCTGCACGCGCGCCCTCGCTTTGCTGGGAGGCAAAATAAATTCCAACGGCAAGGCCCGCGTACAAACCCAGGGAAGCCCCGCGGGCGACCAGATTTATATTTTGACCGGGATTGTCACTAAAAGCGAGCGCTGTAACACCCACCAAGGCTCCCGCACCTGCCCCGTAGGCACTGCTCAACAATAGAGTGCGGAGCTCAGAAGCCAGACTTTGAGAGGTGAATAAAACAATTGCTGCCGCAAATAGAACCTTCATCAACTTAGAATCACCGAGTTTTAAATTTCACTCAAGTGCAGAATGAGGGGATTTTGGTTTGGGGGAACGAACGCGACTAAATAAGGGGTTCCGGGATGTCTTTCCAACAAATACTGCCAAGTTCGACGCAGTCGGGATCGCTGGTGCCGTGAGATTCGACCCACTAAGAAATGGTAGTCCTGCACACTTTTAACTTCAATAGCAAGATGACCACTGTGGTTAGCAAACATCCAAAGATCAATTTCACCAAAGGGTGTCCTGCGCCGTTGCTCGAGCAACCGGTAGCCCTTCGCTTCAAATATCTTTCGGATTCGTTCTTCGCTGCGCAACCCTGTCTGCCGAGAGGTGGACCCACTCTGCAACTCCCGAAAAGGTTTGGCGATGCAGGAGCGTAGGCCCCCAGTCTTTAATAGCCTTCTTGTGGGTGACGCTGCCGTAGCCTTTGTGTTTTTCAAAACCATAGTGCGGGTGAACCTTCGACAGTTTTTTCATCAGTTGATCCCGAGCAACTTTGGCCACAATACTTGCAGCTGATATTTCAGGAATAAACTGATCTCCTTGCACGATCGGCTCTTGCGGGTGATGCAACTTTGGAATTTCTAAATGTCCGTCGACCAAGATTCCGATCTCGGAGCCGGACGGAAGGATCTTCAGCAAAGCCTTGATTGCTCGGCGCATGGCCAGAAAGCTTGCCTGCAAAATATTGAATTTGTCGATTTCAGCAGGGCTCGCGGAGCCCAAGGTCACCCAATGATGTTCACGAATCACTTTAGCTAAATGTTCGCGTTTGATTTCGGAAAGCTGTTTGGAATCTTGAAAAAGATCCAAGCCAACTTCGGACCTGAAAATAACGGCCGCAGCCACCACGGGCCCGGCCAGACATCCCCGCCCAACTTCGTCGACTCCAACCAGGTATTCAGGCATTGAGAGCTATTAAGTGGTTTCAGTCGCCGGAGCAACTTCGACGGCCGCATCTTTTGAAGTGCTCGAAGAAACCAGGTCTGAATTAATTTTTGCAGCTTTACCTTCGAGAGAGCGCAGATAATACAAACGCGACCTGCGAACGTGACCGTGGGTTAAAACTTCAACGCGATCCACAGACGGACTGCCAAACGGAAAAGTTCGTTCCACACCGATACCGCTTGAGACTTTACGGACCGTGAAAGAGCGCGAAGCTCCCTTGCCCTGGAGTTTAGTAACGATTCCTTTGTAAAGCTGAATACGTTCTTTTTCGCCCTCTTTAACTTTAACGAAAACGTTCACCGTGTCGCCACTGCGGAATTCGTCAATTTTTGTATTTGTCGGTCGCAAAGAAATTTGGCGGATTAAATCCAACCCCTTAGCCGTGCCAGCTTTAGGAGCTGCCGTTTTGGCTTTAGCTTTGGTTGGTTTTTTTGTCGCTTTTGCATTAGTTTTGGCCGCCATAATTACCTCGTCATTTTTTACTGTAAGGCCTTTGGCTACCATGGGCCCAGAATACGGTCAAGATAGATACTTACGGCGGATCGAACACTTAAATGCCGGTAATCTTTCGGAGGCGCACCCCGGATGCTTTCTAAAACCCCGTCAAGTCCCTGCATGTATTCCGAAGTCATACCAAAACCCGTTCCAAACAGCAGGAAACACGAGTTCTCTGGCGACTTCAGGTGTGTTTTTAGACCCGAGATCGTCCATTCAGGAACTCCCGGAACGGGCCGCGCGTGGGTTCCGATTTTAAGACAGGGACGACCCCAGTCACTCAGCGCCGCATCCAACGTGGGCACTGCTTTAACCTGGCCCAAGGCGGTTTTTCGGTAGGGATTAAACTTAGCCCCAAGGCCCACACTCCAATGGTCCAAAATGCGATCCACAAACATAAGCTGTTCCTGCATCGGATGAATCAGGTAATATTTTTCTACTCCCAAAACAGTGCAAGCCCGCGCGATGTCGTGAATATCAAAATTTGTGATGTTGGTGGCCACAATGCGCTTTTCGCGGTCCAAAATAGGGTAATGCAGAAGACCCACTGCCAATTTTGGAAGACCTTGCGCGAGATCCGAATTCACAAAAACTCCGGCTGAAAATCAAGCAGACCAAGCACTTCTCTATCACTGACCGGTAGCGATTGCCAAAAGTCTTTGAGTGACTGAAGTTCCAGATGTGTAAGTCTAAGCGCCGTAAATAGATCCGGCCGTTTCTGCCAAGTAATTAATTTTGAAACTTGGTTGTGCCAAACTTGAATTTTGGCGTGGTGGCCCGACATCAATATTTCTGGCACTTTTTTTCCATTAAAGTCTTGAGGCCGGGTGAAAAGTGGGGCTTCGAGCACACCCTGGCGAAAACTTTCATTGCCGGCAGACTCCGCGTTTCCCAACACCCCAGGAATTTGACGAGAAACAGCGTCAATCAAGACGGCGGCGGCAAGCTCCCCCCCCGACAGTACGTAATCTCCGATCGAAATTTCTTCATGAACATATTCGTTGATAACACGTTGATCGATTCCTCCGTAACGCCCGCAGATTAAAATCAATTGCGGCCTTTGAGCCAGCTCGAAGACCTTGGCGTCGGTCAGGGGTTTTCCCTGCGGGGACAGGTAAATTACTTTGGCCGTCGGAAAGTTTTTAAGAGCCAATTGCAGACTCTGCGACAAAGGCTCGGTCATTAAAATCATGCCGTCCCCTCCGCCAAAGGGCCGATCGTCCACCGATTTGTGAACGTCCAAAGTGAACTGCCGGGGGTTGATGGATTCGATATTTAACAAGTCTTTCTTAACGGCTTGAAAAACGACCCCTTGAGCAAAAATACTCGCGATCATCTCTGGAAAAACGGTCACGACTTGAAAATTGGCCTTAGTCTTCACTAATAAGTCCTTCGGGCAGATCCATGACGATTCTTCGTTTGTCGAAATCAAGATCCTGGAGAAAGGCTTCAACAAAGGGGATCAGGTGCTCTTTGACGCCAACGACAAGCAGATCTTGAGCGCCGTTGCTGGTAATACTTTGAATTTCGCCAATCAGTTTATCTTTGTCGTAAACTTGAAAACCCAAAATTTCCTTCAAGTAAATGGTTTCCCCTTTGCCCGAAACCAGGAGCTCCTCGTCGATAAATACGAATTGGCCGAGCAAAGCTTCTGCTTGAGTGCGATCACTAATACCTTCGAATTGCAAAATGAGGGCGCCCGGAAGTTCGCGCGTTTTCCTGAAAGTCGTGACTTTTTCGGCCACTTCCGGAGTTTTGCCGAGCGCCAAAGTCTTCGCGTTTTTTAACCAATCCGCCGTCTTTGCGAAAAGAATGATGTAGGACTCTCCCTTAAGGCCATGGGCTTCTTTAATTTTTCCGACGACTTTAAAATTCTTCATATTTTCCAGTATCTGATAAAAAAAATGGGGTTGCCTTAAGACAACCCCAGTTCACTTTTAATTTACCTAATCTAACATCGGTTATCTATTCGACGATCTCGAGCACGCTTCGTTTTTGAAGTTTTGTCGAGGCCGCATTCAGGATGGTTCGCATTGAACGTGCTGTACGTCCTTGCTTACCAATCACCTTTCCCAGGTCAGTCTTTGCCACTTTGAGCTCAACCACTGTCGTCTGCTCACCGATGATTTCGTTCACTTCCACATCATTGGGGAGATCCACCAATGATTTTGCCATAAATTCAACCAGGTCTTTCAAATTTGTGTGATCCATTCATCCTCCGGATGCATTTCGGGCCTCTTGGCCTTCCCGATCTTCCTCTGAAAGTCCCACCTTAAAGAGCTCGATCTTTCTACAATCTGTCTCACAAGCCAGTCATTCTGCCTAGTTAATAGATCGTTAATATTCGAGGGTTTTATGCTTTAGGAGCGCCCGCTTTATTGATCGAGGGATCTTTTTCCACTTTGCGAAGGATCGAACGCACACGGTCCGACGGCTGAGCGCCTTTTTTAATCCAGCTCTGAGTTTTTTCCAGGTCGATAACCAAACCCATGTCCTTGCCGCGTGGTTTTGGATTGTAGAAACCCAAAATCTCAAGGTACTTGCTTTTGACGTAACGGCGCGAGTCCGCAACGGTGATACGATACTTGGGCTCGTGAGTAGAACCGAATCTTGCCAAACGAATAACAACAGACATTAGGACTCCCTGAAATAATCAAAAGTTATCTCGAAACAATAAGGCTTGGTTTGTAACTTCGGTTTTTTGAAATTGCAATCAAAACGGCAGGCCTTTTCCTTTGGCGAAACCCTTTTTCCCCATCATACCCATCATCCCGGACATCATCTTCTTAGCTTCATCAAACTGTTTCACCAATTTATTAATATCTTGAACCTGGGTACCGCTCCCGTGAGCAATCCGCTCTCGACGCGACGCATTTAATAGACGCGGATCACGTCTTTCTTTCAACGTCATAGAACGAATGATCGCTTCGACCTTTTTAATTTCGTTGTCGGGCGGGGCCATCCCCTCCATTTTCTTTTTGATTTGTCCCATTCCCGGTAAAAACTTCATGACCCCCTCAAGACCACCCATTTTCTTCAGCATCTGTATTTGGGCCAAGAAGTCTTCGAGCGAAAATTGATTTTTCATCATTTTCCGTGCGGAGTCTTGAGCCTGTTCTTCCGTTACAAAATCCTGCGCTTTTTCGACCAAAGAAAGCACGTCGCCCATATCGAGAATACGTTTGGCCAATCGATCGGGAAAAAAGACTTCTAAGCCGGCTATTTTTTCACCGGTTCCCAGAAATTTGATGGGCACTCCGGTCACTTCCCGAATGCTGAGCGCTGCCCCTCCACGGGCATCGCCGTCCACTTTGGTTAGGACCAACCCTGTGAGTCCCAGCTGTTTGTGAAAGCCCTCAGCCACATTGACGGACTGCTGGCCAAGCATAGAATCGGCCACCAAAAGAATTTCCTGGGGATTGGCTTCAGCTTTCAGATCTGAAAGTTCTTGCATCAAAACTTCATCAATTTGCAGGCGACCGGCGGTGTCTAGAATTAAAACGTCCACCATGTTGTCGGTGGCCCAGACTTTAGCGCGCTTCAGGATGTCGACCGGCATGTCGCCGGGATTTGAAGTAAAAACCGGAATCTGATTCTGTTTGCCAAGGGTCATAAGTTGTTCGATGGCGGCCGGTCGATAAACGTCGGCAGGCACCAGCCCGGGTTTTTTTCCAAGTTTCTGCCGAATAAAAAGAGCTAGTTTTGCGGCCGTGGTGGTCTTACCTGCCCCTTGAAGGCCCACCATCATAACCACCGACAATTTTTCGCGGCAGTTTAAATCCACGGGATCGCCGCCCAAAGTAGCAACCAATTCATCGTGCAGAATTTTTACAAATTGTTGGCTGGGATTAAGACTGGCCAAAACGTCTTGACCCAAGGCTTTTGTTTTAACTCGATCCAAAAAGGATTTAGCAACTTTGAAATTGACGTCGGCTTCCAGCAAGCTGAGCCGAATTTCTTTGAGCGTCTCTTCAATATTGGATTCTGAAATTTTATTTTGTCCCTTAATTTTCTTAAGGGAACCCATAAGTTTATCTTGAAGCTGATCGAACATATTCTACCACCGCTGGAAGGAACCTTTCATCAGGCTATAGCGGGCAATGAAGGCCAAAACAAGAGCGGAGATGAGCGAAATGACAACACAGCGCTCAAGGCTGACGTCGGTGATGCCAAGCACCCCGTAGCGCAGACCGTTGACAAAATAAAGAACCGGATTCCATAAAGCCACCTGCTGCCAAAATTCGCTCATGTTCTTTAACGACATGAAAACTCCGCCAAAATAAGTGAGAGGCAACAGAACGAATGCCGAAACGGCCCCCATCTGATCGAAATTTTTTGCCCATGCCGCCGTCGCCATTCCGAGCATTCCAAAAACGAGCCCCGCGATAATAATAAAAAATAGAAGCGCAAATGGATGTTCTATTGGCAGGAAACTTCCATTCTGAAACCAGTGCATGCAGGTTCCCACCAAAAATGTAATCCCTGCCACAATCGCTCCGCGCACCACAGCGCCCAACGCAAGAGCCGCAATCATTGCGTTTTCGGTTAGCGGGACCACTTTAAAGTCCGTCAGCTCGCCGGTGTACTTGGCAACCACAATGGAAGAACTGGAATTCTGAAAGGCGTTGTTCAGCAAACCCATCATCATCAGACCCGGAATCAAGAACGCCAAGTAAGTCACGCCCAAATCCAAATTCACACTCTGCCCGAGCGAAACCCCAAACACGACCAAGTACAAAAAGGAACTCATCAGCGGCGTTACGATCGTCTGAATGACGACTTTCCAAAACCGCAATATTTCTCGGCGTAAAAAAGTCAGAAAGGGAATCATATTGAAACCTCGGGGCGCGTTCGGTTCTGACTTACTAAATTTATGAAAGCCTCTTCGAGAGTTCCCTCCCGCGTTTTCACGTCCAGAATGGAATCCGTCGGGATCTTCAATTTTGCCAGCACATCTCCAAAACCGATTTCGTGCGGACAGCGAATTTGAAGTGAACCCTCGGTGTGCTCCAGGACCTGAATTAATGCATCTTCCGCGATAGAAATCTTATGCTTCAAAGTAATTTCGATATTACGAACGGTCAGTTTCTGAATGATGGCCCGCGTGGACCCGATGTAGGGTAACTCGCCTCGGTTTAAGATACCGACCCGACTGCACAGACTTTCGGCCTCGGTCAGGTAGTGCGTGGTCAGTAAAATAGTGACCCCTTGTTTTTGCAGCTTTTGGATGTAATCCCATAACTTTTGCCGAAGTTCGACGTCAACGCCCGCAGTGGGCTCATCCAAAAGTAAAATTTTGGGTCGATGAACCAGCGCTTTCGCGATCATCAATCGCCGCTTCATACCGCCCGAAAGTTGTTTGACCAGTTTTTTACGATGCTCCCAAAGATCCAATTCTTGGAGCAACTCTTCGATGCGTTCCCGGTTTCGCCAAATTCCATAATAACCCGATTGAAAACCCAAAATCTCTTCGAGATTAAAATATCCCTGGCTGACAATTTCTTGCGGGACCACGCCCATCATTTTTTTTGCACGCAAAGGATCCATTTCGGGATCAACACCAAAAACCTGGATCGAACCTGCCGTGGGTTTTTCCAAAGTCGTTGCAATAGAAATCAAAGTGGTTTTCCCCGCGCCGTTGGGTCCGAGCAACCCAAACACTTCCCCGGGTGAAATTGAAAAACTCACGCCCTTCAGGGCCTGAGTTTTCTTTTGACCGACTTTATCAAAATAGGTTTTTTCAAGGGCTGATATTTGAAGGGCGGGCGTTGCAGTATTCATTGAAAAACGACCCTAACATAGGCCGCTTTCCGCCGACAAGGACTAGAGTGTGTAGTGACGGAACCAGACGTCAAACATCAGATACAATTTGCCGTCGTTTCCCTGGACAACCGATTTGTACTTTACTTCATTGCCCCATTTGTCCATTTCGTAATAATTGGGGTCGTAACCCAAATCGATCGTTTTGATACCGAACCGATCCAGTTTGTACAATTCGTCAGCTTGTGAAATGCCATCAAAGTTCTCATCGCGCCAGACACGCAAGCGTCCGTAGATTGCATCTTTGGCATTAATGTAACCGTCAGCGACCCCGACTTTGCTCGATCCCGTTTCATTGGTACCGTCAAATTTCGCCAGCGCCTGGTAGCCATTGGCCGAAGGCAGAC
>JAYUPS010000069.1:0-2034 GCA_043759945.1 Bdellovibrio sp. | reverse complement strand
GCCAGCGGAAATCCAATTAGTCTTCCCTTAAGCATTCCGGCCTACCAGTTCGCGAGCACGCAAGCCGAAGAGCAAAGTGCGATCATCGAAACGGTCTCTATCAATCGAGTGACGAGTGACATGCCCTTGTTGGTGACCCATTACGTGACCGACAATGAACCTTTGCCGATTGGAACGGTCGTTGAAACCGAGACCGGAAGTTTTGCCGCCGGCGAAGGCGCGCTGGTTTTTGTCCGCTTACCCACCGCTCAACCAGGACAACGGTTTTTGGTAATCAAAACTTTGGGACCGGTCAAAAATCCGGACGTCGAGGTTAAAGGTTTTGTGAATCAAGTGCAGGCGCAGATTGAAATCCGCGATCAGGTCAGCGCCACTCAAGGAGTTTACCGCGCGAGCGTCATAAAATCCGTGGCCCTGATTGAATTGGGCGACGGCTTGGTCGCCGAAGAAATTCCTTTTTCAGTGTCCAATCCTGGAGCGGCTCAAAGCTCTGTGGCTAGCCAAGTTATGGGGGGACAATACGCTCCCACGCGGAAGATCTTTGGGGATACGAACGTTTTATTTTTAAACACCGGCTCCACCCAAGGCCTGACCGTCGGCATGGTGCTTCCGATTTTTAGAAACCCAAAGTTCCGCGTGAAAAATTCATTCTTAGAGCAAAATCCAATTCAAATTGGTCAGATCCAGATTGTTCGTGCCGATGAGTCCACGGCCACCGCGGTTGTTCTAAACGCAACGGATGATATCCGGGTCGGAGATGTCACGACGCCAACGCAGATCAAGTAAGTTTTGTCGCTGGCCGAATTTCGAACCAAGATTTGCCTGACAAGGCAAAATTTCAGGGGAGCCCGCGGGCCCCTTTTTTTCATTCAAGCCCAGCTATGAAAAATACAGATCAAATTTTATTTGCTTACTGGTGCGCTCGAAAAGTTCATTTGGATTTCCCATTATTTTTGAAAGCGCTTCGAAATCTGCAGCAGGGAATGAAACTGCAAGACCGAGAGTTCACGGATCAGTGGGGGTCCATTTTTCCCTGGATATTTTTAAACATCATGACGGACTATGAACGCGACGCCGACAATCTGCAGCGCTGGCAAGATGGTGGAATTGATTTGGTTGCGGCCAACGATCCGCGCTATCCGCCCTCGCTGATGCGAATTCATGAGCCGCCCCCACTACTTTTTGGAAAAGGGAATTGGGCTTGTTTGCGACGGCCCTGCCTGGCCGTGGTTGGCAATCGCGAGCCTTCGGATCTTTCACTTGCCTGGATTGAAGCCGAACTGGGTAAGTTTCTGAAAGAAAACCCCTGCACTTTGGTGAGTGGGGGAGCCCGCGGGGTGGATATGGCCGCGCACCGAATCGCGATTCGCAAATCTGCGCCCACCGCCGTTTTGTTTCCCAGCGGCCTGGAGCAAATGTATCCCGCCACTTGGAGCGAGGCCAACTACGGTTGGTCTTCGGCGGTTTTGCAAAGTGGAGGATTGCTTTTGAGCGAGTACGCTCCGCCCGTAGTAATGACCAAGGGTCATTTCATCGAACGAAATCGGCTGATTTCTGGATTGGCCTCGGCAACACTTCTTATCGAGGCTCGTCTGCGCAGCGGTACGCTGGTCACCGCCAGAGCCGCGACCGATCAAGGACGGCCCTTATTTGTATTGCCCTCACATCCCTATGATCCCAATGCTCGAGGAGGTTTGGATTTGATAACCGAGGGTGCCGCAATCATTCGCGATGCTGAAGACCTGTCCCTTTTCTTTAGAACCGAGTCCGCGGCATGGGACGATTTAATCACTACTAATTGGTTGCCTGAAAAGTTAGCCCACTAGATTTAGGATATACACACAGTTATCAACCAGGGGCCGATTAAAGTGAAAAAAAATTAAAAAAGTCTTTGTCTTTTGTTTGATGATAACCCTAAACTTACTTCTAGGGAGGGGCGATGTGGTCAAGGATGACCGTAGTAGTAGGACGCTGCTGCATCGTCTCAATTTTTAGGGAAATCCCCTAAGATATTTGAGCAAAATTGCCCCAAAA
>JAYUPS010000068.1:0-2040 GCA_043759945.1 Bdellovibrio sp. | reverse complement strand
CATTGTTGAACCAAAAAACGAAGGACCTTACGCGATTTTTGCAGAAACTATCGATCGAAGCGGTTTTGCACTAGGAACCCTCGCCACTGATGTCGAAATCAAAGCAGGAATAAGAGCTTCAATCCCCGAACGTCGAAAGCGCCCGGTTCGCTCGATGAATGATATGGGTATGTCGATGACGGAATTGCCTGAAATGAATATGGACATGGTTACTCATTCCTCAAAATCTGTAAAGCACGGACCTGAGGATCATGGTTCAGGAAATTCAGCAGTCCCTATGGAAACAAAAAGCCGTCTCCACGAGGCTGGATCCGGGTTAGAAAATAGTTCCAGGCGAGTGCTTGTTTACAAGGATCTCAAATCGCTGAAGCCCTTTGAAGATCAAAGAAGGCCTGAACGGGAGATCGAACTCCATCTGACCGGCAATATGGAACGCTACATGTGGTCCATTGATGGCAAGAAGTACTCTGAAAGCACCGAGCCAATTCCCTTTTACTATGGCGAGCGTTTGCGGCTGACTATGGTGAACGACACGATGATGGAGCATCCGATGCATCTTCACGGTATGTGGATGCATCTCGAAAACGGCTCTGACTCTCTTTTGCCTCGAAAGCATACGGTGATCGTAAAGCCTGCTGAGCGTTTGTCGGTGACAGTCTCTGCCGATGCCTTGGGGGATTGGGCTTTTCACTGCCATATGCTCATTCACATGGAATTGGGAATGTTTAGAGTGGTCCGAGTTGCCAAACGAACCTCCGGGGAGAAGTCATGAAAACTGCAATTTTACTGCAGTTGATTTTAATCAGCTCGTTAAGCTCTGCTTCGACGACCGGAAATTCTAAAGCCGACTGGCCCAGTCCCGTTATGGATTCGGAAAATTTCGGTCTTTTGCTGTTTGATTTGCTGGAATATAATTCGGCGGGCCGTGACAGCACGCTTGACTGGGATGTTGTCGGTTGGCGCGGAGGAGATGTTCACCGTCTTTGGGTCAAAAGTGAAGGAAGCACCATGCTGGCCTCTCCTTCTTCGATGAAAAACGAAACTGATCTTCAACTTCTTTATGGCCGGTCTGTTTCGGCATTCTTTGATGCTCAAGTAGGAGCCAGGCTTGAACAGGTTTCGGGAGCGGGACGGAGCGCCGTTCGGCCGTCGGCGGCATTAGGACTTCAGGGCCTTTCAATTTACAGATTTGAATTTGAAGCCGCTTTTTTTGTGGGAGAAGCTGGATATATTTCCGGAAGAATTTCTGCGAACAAAGATTTTCTTTTGACCCAAAAAGCTATCGCGCAGCTGCGCTTTGAAACCAATGGTGCTGCGAAGCGATCGGAGAAATTTGAAACAGGCTCAGGCCTCAATGATCTCTCATTGGGTATAAGACTGCGGTACGAAATCAAAAGAGAGATCGCGCCCTACCTGGGTGTTAGTTGGACAAATCTCTACGGTGAGACCGCTGAGTATAGAAAAATTGCCGGAGGTAAGAGTTCGGAACTAAATGCAGTCGGCGGTCTTCGCCTTTGGTACTAGTATGCCAGAAGAATTAAATATTGAAGGACACAAAAATGGAATCACCCCATCATCGACATCCAACAAACGAGCAAGATTTAGTTAAAGATCCCGTCTGCGGGATGACCGTCGATCCTAAAATCGCCAAAGGTGGAAGCTCGCTTTTTAAAAAGAAGACTTACTTTTTTTGCAATCCCAAATGCAAAACAAAATTCGATGAATCCCCCTTAAAATATTTGGAACCAAAGCCCGAGCCTAACCCGGAACAAAAGCTTGCATCGAAAGATGTTGAGTTCACTTGCCCGATGCATCCTGAAATTCTTCAGATGGGACCCGGAAGTTGCCCGCTCTGTGGGATGGCGCTGGAGCCAAAGACGATCTCTTTGGATCAGCCCGAAGACAATCACGAGTATCTGTCAATGCGAAACAGGTTTTGGGTTTGCGCGGGACTAAGCCTGCCACTTCTTTTTATCACCATGGGCGGTCGCCATTTCATTCATGCACAAGGCCTTTTAAAGATGCTTCCGTGGCTGGAAG
>JAYUPS010000067.1:0-13779 GCA_043759945.1 Bdellovibrio sp. | reverse complement strand
CGCCGTTAAATTGAAATCGTAAGTTATCCTGAGCAATACGATTTCCGGTAAGGTCGTAGAAAGAATCCTCTCCCTCGGCCCGAAAATTTTGCAAACTTAAAACTCCATTGTTCATGACGACGCTCATGGGACGGGGATTCGACAGGGCCAGATTGCCTCGTTTTAATAAAAATTTGGAAATCAGTCCGTTTCCGCTGGCTGCCCAGAAGCCCCCTTTTTCGCTGTACAGTTCCAGATCGCCGGTCATCGAAGCCTCGTACTCGCTGAGCAGGGAACCGCCCCCTAAAAAAGCAGCCAAAGTCGTGAAGTTCCAATCAATGGCTTTCGCCTTGATACTGAGTGGTCGATTTTCTTTAAACGGATATTTAAATTCGGAAAGCAAATGGCCCGCAAAAAGTGAGAAATTACCTTGGGTGCCCTCGGCGTTTAGTAAAAAATCGGCGGTCGACGGAGGAAACTCTTGGTTGTCGATGACGAGCTGGTTCAACTGCAGCTTAAAACGAAACTCAGGATCCAGGATAAATCCCTTGACGTCGACCAGTCCTTGCAGACGTCCGCTCATGTTGGAATCGATGCTGCTGATGAGTTCGGATTCCTCGAGCAACAATTGGTCAACAGAAATGACCGCTTCGATTTGCCCGTTGGGATGTCCTTGCCCTTGGGCGGTGATGAGCTGGGAGCCTTTCTTAACTTGAAAGACTTCGGCCCGAACTTCCCCGGATTGAGAATTCAAACGGATGACACCGTCAGAAAAGGATTCACCGGCGACCGTCAGGCGATTAATTTTTGCGTCCAGCACGTAGGACAGTTTTCCCAGTTCATAGGGGCCATCGACGGAGATGTTGAATTGTCCTTGCCCGGCGACTACGACCGGCAGTTTGAATTTGCGATCAAAAATTCGAAAGAGGTCGGACCAATCAATTTTTTCCGAGCTGACTTTTGCTTTTAAGTGGGGCCTGGTCAATCCTGCTTCGATATCGGCCTGATAAGAAGAGATGCCAAAGGTGCCTTTGATGTCGGGTAAAAAGAGAGATCCTTTTTCGTACCGGATAGTCCCGCTGGGGGCTCCTAAATAGAAATCTTCGAACACCAGGTCTTCGCCGTTCACTTTCATTTCAAAAGTTGCGGCGTCGCTGTTCCCCCGGGTCGTCCCCGAAATTCTGCTTTTGCCCTCAAGTTTTAGTCCGCTGATTTTTTTTATCAGTCCAAGATTAATTTTGGGGGTGTCGTAGCTGATCAGGAATCCCTGATCGTAACGGATCAGACCTGAGCTTTGGCCCTGATCCTCGCCGGCTTTAATCTTGGTGTTGTAAGTGACGGCTTCTAAACTGACCTCAAACCCGCCGTTGAGACGGAACTCATTGACGGCGACAATCGGCTCAACGGAACGGGATTCTGTTTTTAGTTCGGAACTAACAACCAGGTTTTTTCCCTGAGCCTGGCCGACGCAAAGCAGGTTCATTTTAGGGATTAGATTTCCACTGCAATTCAATTCACTCTTTACCTGAAGTTCGACCGGAATTTCACCGACGCCCACGGTTTTCAGTAGCTGGAAGATGTTTAGTTCTAAAATTTTGACTTCAGTTTTGATTGCCAGCGCCAGGGGCCCGTTTTCTTGTTGGACAGCTTTAAGAATTGTTTCATTGAGTTCCGCTTGACCGCCGGAATGTCGGATCGAAAATTTAGGGATGGAAATTGACTCTCCGTCCGAAGAACCCTTGGCTTGAAACGATCCGACCTCGCTTTTTGCAACCTCGATATCTTGACCGGTGACTTCAAATTCTCCGGAGGGCACTTGAAGGCCTCGCACTTTAAATTGTCCGCTCAAATCCAGGCGACCCTTCATGGCGGGAATTTTACCGAGCGAGGCCAGCTGAGCGCTCAAAGATTCTAAATTTGAGCTCAGCTTAAGGGAGAGATTTCCGCTGGGTTCGGTCAAGATTTTGCGGGGGTTGGTGAAGCGGCCTTTGACCAGAAGACTTTGACCCTCGCTGTTGACGTTCAGTTGTTGCAAGTTAATGCTGTCGGGGGTCAGGACTCCGTCAAACCGAATGGCCGATTTATTTTTGAATTTTTCAAACTCGGTCTCGAAACTTGAAGTTTGGATATCAAGTTCGACGCGATCTCGTTCAAGAGAGACGCGACTTTGCAAACCTTGAATTTTTAAGTCCAATTTTTGTTTACGGGAAAAGACACGGAAATCGCCATCGGTCACGGCGATGCGTTTGAGCGGGATCGTCTTGAGCTGGTTAAAAATAGCTATCCAGTCGATTTCAGACCTTGGCTTGTCGCTTTTTGGAAGGGAGTCTAAGTCGATTTCAGTCTTGGGCTTTTCTAAAATCAAAAGTGAAAGCTGGATACGGCCGCCCAAGGCCTGAATAATATCTAGACGCGCTTCCAAAACATCTAGGCTTGCTTCGGTAAAGCCAAACTTTTCGCCGGGCTTCGGTCGAATTTTTGTTTTGATTAAGCGGACTTTTGGCGTAAACCAGATGACTTCAAATTTTTCCGCCTCGATGAGCACCGGCAGTCTGTTTCGGGAAATTTCTTGAACTTGTTCCAGCACCCAGGATTCAACTTGGGGTTGCAAAAATATACGCAAAGCGCCCAGGATCAAAATTAAAAACAAAAACGGGGAAAGGATCAGGATCCACTTTCTCAAGCGGAGCCTCCGTCTTTCCAAAGTCTCAAAAGGGTTAGCGCCGACCTGTAAGTCGGGCGATGATTAACTAAATTTTCTAAGATTTCAATCGCCGAGAAACGATTTCCCAAACCCCAAAAAGCCCGCGCCCGTAAGTACAGCAGTCCGAAAGTATCGTCAGGTTCCAAGTTGGGCGAAGCTTCGGTTTGATCAATCAATGTCAAAAGAGCCACAAATCGGCGCGCCATTAACAAACTTTCCATCTGGAGCCACACTTCAGATTTCGTGCGCTTCTTATTTTTTTTATGATTCTGCAAAATTTCTAACGCACCTTCGGGGTGATCCCAAGTTAAAAGAGCGACGGCAAAGTCTCGGGCCAAGTCCGGTGATTTTTTAAGCTGCTTCGACATGGAGCTGATGATGTTTTGCAACATCTCTCGTTCTTCTTCGGAGACGATGGGACGTTCGGTTTTTTCCCACACGCTTTCGGGCGCGCGCACTTTCGCCTCCAGAAGCAGCAAGGCTTTTCGCTCTTGGGCTTCCTCCATTAATTTTTGTATTGCTAAATCTTTCGGGAAGAATTTTTGAAGTTTCCGCAACGCCAGTTCTTCCTCGGTGTCCAGGCCCTGCGTGCGCAACATTTCAACTTGGGAAAGCAGTTCTTTTTTGTGGAAGTGATGTTTGTCATTCCATAGGGAGATTCTCTCGCGCCGAATTTGGGGAAGATCTGGATAAGCATCATCTAGAAAATGCGTTCGACACAAATGTTCCAATAGTTTTTGAGTCTGAGCGCCATCGTAAACGGATTTTTTCAGAACCGGAGAAACATTGTTCATGCCAAGTTTTAAACACTGCACGAAGTGCGCCCAGGGAATTTCGGCATTGTCGTCGAGTTTTTTTGCGCAAAGATGTATGAACTCCGAAAAATATCCGGAACGAATCGCCAAGTTGCCGAGCAATTCGAGATCGTGGATTGAAATAAACTCGGCTTCGAATCTTTGGATGAATTGGGGGATCCCCACTTGAGGTCCCATCGTGTGCCGGAGAGCTTGCTGAATTTGCTCGGAAAAGAAGCCGCTAGACATGGGATCATTTTGACATTTTCTTAAGTCAAAATGGATACTTAGCGATGTAATCTGGACCGGACATCTCGACCAGACATCTCGACCAGACATCTAGGGATGTTTTTTTGAAATTATTTGTTCATTCGTTCGATGTAATCGCCCGAGGAGGTGTCGACGCGCAAAATATCGCCTTCGTTGATATGAAGAGGAACTTTGACGGTCAGTCCAGTTTCCAAAGTGGCTGGTTTTGTGGCACCGGTTACGGTATCCCCGCGCATTCCTGGATCACACCGGGCGACTTTCAAGTTCACTGCATTTGGTACATCGCATAAAACTGGACGTTCGTTGTAGAGCAAAATGCTCACTTCCAGGTTTTCGGTGACGTAGTACTTTGCTTCTCCAATTTCACTGTCGGTCATCGTTATTTGTTCGAAGGATTCTTTGTCCATGAAATTGTAGCCGTTGTCGTCTTTGTACAAATAAGTCATGTCTCTGTTTATGACGTTGGGGACTTCAAATCTCTCGCCCTGTTTGAACGTGCGTTCCAAGTTCGAACCCGAGAGAAGATTTCGCATTTTTGTGCGGGTGAACTGATTGCCTTTCCCGGGCTTAACATGCTGAAAATCTACCACAACCATGGGATTGCCATCGACCATGATTTTTAAGCCTTTTTTAAAGTCGGAAAGTTCGTACATCGTTCACCTCGAATTTGCAGTGCTTTGCGAATCCAAGGATGTACTATCTCAAGCGTTGTTGGTCAATCCGGTGAAGGATGCCTTCTAAAAGGGCGCGTTTTTTTTCCCAGATCATTTTTTCCCGACCCATGATGGGTCTTAAAGGTTCTTCGATCTCGTTCACGGGAATCTCGTCTTCGAAATAGCTCCAACGGCGATTCACGTGGGGATGATCGGGATATTTTTGGCTGAGTTCCAAGAGTTGCCGGCGCGCGGAACCGATGTCATTGCGCACGATGAGCGCGTCGATTAAGGAAAGCTCGCGGTCCAGAGCGACCTCGTCTTTTGGAGATTTGGCCTGGGCGGGTTCCATCGAACGTTTTGAGATTGCCATCGGAAGTTTTGAAGTTGCCGTCGTCGGCATCGGCGGAGACTTAGGCATAGGAATCGAGGGCTTCAACGGCGCCATTTCAAAAAGATCATCATCGTAGTCCGTGGCCGTTAGGGCTTCCAGGCGAGCGACGGCTTCCCTGGATTTTTCAGAGAGCGGATTCAAAAAAAGAACCATTTTATGGGCTTTGAGTGCTTCTATCGGACGTTTTAATTCCAAATAAGCTTGCCCAAGAAGCTGATAAACGAGCAAATTTTCAGGCGAAAGTTGGACGGCTTGTTTGAGCAAATCCTCGGCGGCGGCGGCGCGCTTGCTGCCCAGAAAAATGCGAGAGAGTGCCAGATAACCGCCCACATACCCCGGATGACGCTTAACGCCGATGGAAGCCAATTTTTCCGCATCATTTAGTCGGCCGATCTCGCGATAGGCATCGGCCAGAGCGGCAAAAACGCGAGACGCGGGATCTTTCTCCAAAAGTTTTTCATATTGCAGGATGGCTTCGAGGGAGACTTTGCTCATACTTCGAGTTTCCTTTTGACCGGATCGAGAGTCAACGACTTGAATAGGAACATGATTTTAGGTTCAAGAGTGCGCATTTTAGGAATTGATCCCGGTTCGCGAAAGACCGGATTTGCGGTCCTTGAAATCGATGGCGAGGCCATGAAGCATCTGAATCACGGAGTGATTCAATTGGAATCCGAGGCGGAACTCGGTGAACGACTGCGAGATCTTTCAGAAAGTTTGAGCGGAATTTTAGCGAAATACAAACCCGATCATGTCGTGATCGAAAAAATATTTATGGGGAAAAGTGCGGACAGCGCATTTAAGCTCGGGCATGCCCGGGGTGTGGCCATGAGTGAGTCCGCGAAGAGTGGTGCTAAGATTTTTGAGTATGCCACGCGCGAAGTTAAGAAAGCGGTGTCGGGAACGGGCGCGGCCAGCAAAGAAGAAGTGCAAGTGGCTTTGCGGCACCTGCTGCGGCTTTCCGGCCTGGTCAATTTCGATGGCAGTGATGCGCTGGCTTTGACCGTGTGTCATGCCCAGAAAGTGTGGACAGAAATTGCAATTCAAGGTCAGCTCCGGAGAGAACGCCGGGGGAAAGAATTGTGATTGGATATCTAAAAGGGAAATTAGTGGAAACCTCTTTGGAAACCGCGCTCATTTTAAATGGCGGCGTTGGTTACGAGGTCTTGGGTTCGCAGACTTTGCTGGCCGATATGATGAACCGTCTTAACGAAGAAGTGGAAGTTTGGATTTACACGCACGTGCGAGAAGATGCCTTGCAATTGTTTGCTTTTGCGTCTGGAGAAGAAAAACAGTTGTTTTTATCATTGCTGAAAGTCAACGGCGTCGGCCCAAAGTCCGCCTTGAATCTGCTGTCGGGTGGAAGCGTCCATGAGATTATTAGCATGATTGAATCGGAAGACGCCAAAGGACTTTCGAAATTGCCGAAAGTTGGTAAGAAAACGGCCGAGCAAATTATTTTGACCCTCAAAGGAAAATTAGTTTTCACCGAGAAGGTCGCTAAAAATACACAGATGTCATTGCCGAAAAGTTCTCAAGACATTCGCTCCGCTTTGATTAATTTGGGTTTTAAGCCCAACGATGTTGAAAAGATCATTAATCATTTGCCCGAGGGTATTGATTTTGAGCAGGGACTTCGTCAGGGATTATCCGCTTTAACTGGGGGAATTTAACATGGCCGAAATCATTGATCACAACACCTTGTTCGGCGAAGAAAAGAGCGGCTCTCATCCTCGTGAAATTGTTGGTGGAGCGACGGTGGTTGCTGAAGTTTCTTGGGAAAATCAGCTGCGCCCGCACAAGTTTTCAGATTTCCCCGGTCAAGAGGTCGTCAAAGAAAAGTTGCGAGTGTTTGTTGCTGCCGCCAAAAAACGAAATGAGCCGCTGGATCATATTTTGCTCAGTGGCCCGCCGGGATTGGGGAAGACGACCCTGGCTCAAATCGTTGCCGAAGAGATGGGTGCGGACATTAAAGTGACCTCGGCGCCGGCTTTGGATCGCAAAGGCGATGTGGCCGCGCTTCTGACCAGTCTAAAACCATTCTCGGTTTTATTTATTGATGAAATTCATCGGCTTTCTCGGTCTGTCGAGGAGTATTTGTACACGGCCATGGAAGACTATTATTTGGATATTGTAACTGGTGAAGGACTCGGAGCCCGCTCAATGAAATTTCAATTGGCTCCATTCACGTTGATTGGGGCAACGACACGTGCCGGACTTTTGAATGCCCCCTTTCGGGATCGATTTGGAATTGTGGAGCGTCTGCAATTTTACAGTCGTGAAGCCTTGGAGACCATTCTTCATCGCTCAGCGGATATCTTAAAAGTTCCCTTCGAGGAACAGGGTCTCGCGCAAATTGCGAGCCGTTCGCGGGGAACTCCGCGAATTGCAAATCGACTTTTGAAGCGCGTCCGTGATTATGCGGAAGTGCAGGGCCAAGGTAAGATCACGCTTTCCGGCGCCCAATCAGCACTTGATCAGTTGGGTGTGGACAAACGGGGGCTTGATGAAATGGATCGACGAATTCTGTCGCTTATTTGCGATAAATTCGAGGGAGGTCCCGTCGGTATTGAGACGATGGCCGCAGCGCTTAGCGAAGATCGCGGAACTCTTGAAGAGGTCTATGAACCATTTTTGATTCAAGAAGGCTTGTTGCAGAAGACGCAAAGAGGCCGCATGGTAACAACGCTCGGAAAAGACCATCTCACCGTTTAACAAACGGGAATGAAATTTATCGAAGGTTGGGTTGAGTTATCCAAAGTATCGACTCATTTTATCGGGTCCGAAGACCTGAATTGCAGCACGCTGATTACAACTCCGACATAAAAGCTTCAAATTTGAGATTTCCGAAGTTCCGCCCAGGGCTAATGGCCAAACATGTTCGTACTGTAGAGCATTTTTGGAGCTGCAATTTTGACATTTTCCGTCCGCGCGATCCCAGACTTTTCTTTTAGCATGTACCGAAATGTATTTGTTGTTAATGGTCGGCGAAAAGCAGTCTCGCGATTTTTTGCCGCGCTGTTTCTTGGGCGCCGCGGGTGAACTTGGGGTGGGTGTAGTAGGCTCCGACCTTTTCCTTGATACGAAATGGCTAATAGCCAGGTCACAGGCTTTGTTCAAAATTTCATTGAAGTCACAATTTGAGTCTTTTTGGGCCATAAACCCGCGAAGTGTTTCCAACTTTTTTACCAAGTTTTCATCGGCCACAAATCGAATCTCATATTTTTCTTCGGTAAGAGGCCGGGTGCGATCTGGCATTAATGTCGCGGGTGAACTGCTGTGTTGGAGAATTATTTTCTCGGCATCTCGTGCGCTTTTGTTCTCAAGTTCTTGCAACAACTCCAGCTTTTGTGTGTGCGAAACCTCACCGATCAATTTGGCTTCCTGACGAAAAAGAGTATTGGCCATATTTAAATTTGTCAGAGTAAGGGCGCCCGAGGCTATTTTTTCTTCGATTTCCGGCATCGCTCTTAATAATCGCATGGCCGAAATTCGGCGGGCAGCTTGGTCTTCGCTATAGGCCAATTTTCGGGTGGCGTAATCAAATAGAGATTTAAATCCAAGGTCCGAGAACAGGCGGCGTGATTCAATTTCCCGCAAATGATGAAGAATATCAGACAGTAGTACCCGCTCCTGTTGTGCCAAAGATTCGGTTCGTTCTAAAAGTGCGCTGTCGGATAAAGACTTCAAGTCCATTTCGTTACTCCAAGGAAAAGATAAAAGATTAGTTCTTCATGAGAACTATGCATTTTCAGAACCGGCCTGAAATAGTTTTTCCGAGTTTAAGGGACTCGTCTGGCAAAAGTTTGGATTTGGAAATGAAACCTGGATTTGGAAATAGAACCGATCTTGGAACTGGATTTGGCTTGGAGAAACAACCAAATGATTTGAAAGACTAAGCGATTTTTTTGATCTGTTCGAGTCTGTTTTTCATCAAATCGTTCTCGTGACGAACAGCCTTTAAATCTTTTTCCATTTGCAAAACTTGACGCCGCAGATTGTGCAGCTCTTCGGACTGACTAATAGAAGCCGTTGTCGCGGGTGCAGTGCTTGTACTGACAGATTTCGCAGAAACCGAGCTGGACGCCGTCGAAGCGCCGCTGCTCGATGATTTCGAAGCCGACGAGTGGCCCCCGCCGTTAGCTTCTGCCAACTTATTGGGATCAAATTTGTCACGTAGTTTTGATTCGATGCCTTCGGGAATAGCCAGATCTGGGTTTATTTTATCGAGTTTAATTGAGCCGTTGGACCCAGCCGCACGCGCTTCGACGACGAATTTGCTACGGCAGGTGACGATTTCAGCACCAGTTGGAGCGGCACCCGCTGATTTGGCGTCGTTCAACGAACGACGCTGTTGGGGAGTCATGCTCTTTAAAACATTCTCCAAAACATTTTCCGGCAAATCCCAAAGCGCAGCGACAACAACTTTTTCCGGCATTCGCGGAACAAATTCCATTAAATCAGCAACATGCCAAGTGAGAATATTTTCAAAATTCAAGCTGCGCTTTTTAACTTCGTCCGCCCAGGCTGGGCTTTCCTCAAAGATAAGCGCTAAGAATTTTTCCTGTTTGGCCGCCGTCGAAGTCTCTACGAGATTCAAAAGCTGAGCAAATCCACCGGGTTTTCGATAACGATCCAACATTCCCATGCGAGCTCTATCGGCCGTAAGGGTTCGTAGCTTAAGCCGATTTTAATATTCTCAATGCGGGCCACGCCCCTATTTCAGTAGGGCGAGTTGCATTCCCATTCAGCCCGGCTCGATCTGGGATCGCGACTGACCATCTCGCATTTTTTGTAAAAGAACTCCCGTTGTTGGACCGGACGTTCGGGGCTGACCGGTTGTAGCCCGTAAAAACCCTCAGAATCGTAGGTATGAATGGACGGGCTTGCCTTGCTTTGACGGTCGGCCATGATCTCAAAGCTTGACCTGCGGGAGGCGCATCCCACCATGAGACAAAATAATGGAAGAAACATTTTCATGACCTGGCCCCTAACTCAGTGTATTATGCCCTCATGTTTTTGCAAAAGACCATTCGCAGTCGCGTCCAGGTAGAGGGTATCGGTTTGCATTCGGGAAAGCCGTGCCGGCTTAACTTTCTTCCGGCCCCTGCGGGCACCGGTGTTCATTTCATCCGAGCCGATCTTCCCGATCGACCCTCGATCAAAGTCCATGTCGATAATGTGAAAGACACCGACTACGCCACAACTTTGGGAGACTACGTTTTCTCGGTTGCGACCGTGGAACACTGTCTTTCGGCGCTTTCGGCTTTGCGCGTGGACAATCTGTTTATCGAACTCGATGGACCCGAGATCCCGATCACCGACGGAAGCGCACGCAGTTTCTTAAAAGCTATTCAAAGCGTGGGACTGATTGAACAAGATCGCGCGCGCAAATATTGCTGTCTGACCCAAGCGGTTTATTATTCTGAGGGCGATAAGCAGGCTTACGTTACCCCCTATGATGGACTCAGGATTACCGTGACTATCGAGTTCCCGCACCCCGCGATTGGCCGGCAAAAAATAGATTTGGACGTCAACGAGGACACGTTCGGCCGAGAACTGGCCGATGCCAGAACTTTTGGCTTTGTTAAAGACGTCGAAGCCTTGCAGGCCAAGGGCCTGGCTTTAGGGGGCAGCCTGGAAAACGCCGTGGGCCTGGATGAAACGAGGATTTTAAATCCCGGCGGACTTCGTTTCCCCGATGAATTTGTTCGCCATAAAGCCCTGGATGCACTCGGAGATTTGGTGACTTTGACAATGCCTTTGATGGGGCATCTGGTCCTGTACAAGGCCGGTCACGACATGATGAACAAACTGGTCAAAAAACTTCTGACCAGTACCGACAGTTACAAAATGATGGAACTGGGTTCGCAAGTCTCTGCACCCTAGGCGCGACACCTTAGACAGGACTCATTAGACGTCACCCCTTAGACACGATGCTCTTCCAGTTTGTTAAAATCTCTTCAAATTCTCGGCGATTTTGTTAAAGATGGGCCTGCCTTAAGTAAATGTTCTACCACCGGAGGTTTCTCAATGATTATCGGTATCCCCAAAGAAGTTAAAATTTCTGAAAATCGTGTTGGCATGACCGAAGCCGGCGTTCGTCAGTTGGTCAAAGAGGGCCACACTCTTTTCGTCGAAAAAGACGCCGGTGTCGGCAGCGGAATCACTAATCTACAATACGAAAAAGCCGGCGCAAAAATCTTGGACACCAAAGCCGAAGTTTACGCCAAAGCCGAAATGATCGTGAAAGTAAAAGAGCCTCTTCCCGAGGAGTTTGAATTTCTAAAACCAAATTTAATTCTTTACACGTATTTGCATTTGGCCGCCGAACCGAAACTCACCAAAGTGTTGTGTGATCGCCAAGTTAAAGCCATAGCTTACGAAACAATTCAAGCGCCCGACGGAAGTCTTCCGCTTTTAACTCCCATGAGTGAGGTGGCCGGCCGCATGGCCACGCAAGTCGGAGCCTTTTATTTGCAAAAAGATCACGGCGGTAAAGGGATTCTGCTCGGCGGAGTTACGGGCGTAAAGCCCGGTAAAGTCACCATCATCGGAGGCGGTGTCGTTGGAACTAACGCCGCAAAAATGGCTGTGGGATTGGGTGCCGATGTCACCGTGCTCGACGTGAATGCTTCCCGTCTGGAATACCTGGACGATATTTTCGGCGGACGAATCACAACATTGTACTCAAACACCGCCAACATCGAACAGTGTGTGGCTGAAAGTGATTTGCTCGTCGGTGGCGTCTTAATTACGGGTCACAAAGCGCCCACACTGGTTTCAAAATCCATGGTGTCTTCCATGGCCAAAGGCAGCGTCGTTGTCGACGTGGCCGTCGATCAGGGCGGTTGCATTGAAACCTGTCGGCCGACGTCGCATCAGGTTCCGACTTACGAGGTGGATGGAGTCATTCATTATTGCGTACCCAACATGCCCGGAGTGGTGCCGCGCACCTCGACTTATGCGCTCACCAACGTGACTTTGAAATATGCTTCGATGCTCGCAGCCTTGGGGGTTGAGGACGCAATTCAAAAAGACAAATCTCTTTTCCCGGGACTTAACGTGTACAAGGGAGCCGTGTGCTACGAGCCGGTCGCCCGTGATTTGGGAATGGAATACCGGCCGTTTAAATTGCATTAATTGATTCGTTTAAAGGAAAAATAATTTAGTCGTTTAAAGGAAAAATAATTTTTTGGGACCAGTCCGATCTGTAAAGAAACTGGTCCCATTTTTTTTGCGGGCGATCACGGTGCTCGGGCAAAAATAGCTGTGGATTCCAAGGACTTTCCTTCCAAAAGAACAGGTCTTTTTTAAAACTCCCAAAATTCAGAATAAAAACGACGCGGGGCCGGATCTTGTGCCAGTTTTCTTTGAATGAAACATCTGCGGGGTCGGGAACAAAGGGCAGAACCAGAATACCACGCCGGGGCTCAAAAAAACCCGCGTAGTCGTTCTTGCTTTTTTTAAGGCGAACGGGAATCTGAATTAAACTCGAAACCGCAGCGCTGGTTTCACCATTGTTAGAATTCGGATTTAAAGATCGAAATTCAAAAATCTTTTTGCGCGGGCAAGGTCGGCGCCCCCTCTTGGGTCCAATGACCGCAATTTCACAAAAACTCGGACTCTCGATGATAAGCTTGATGTGTTTCGGTGACTGCTCCAGACGAAGAATTGTCGGAGAAAATAAATCCAAACTTTGGGGCATTAAAACTAAGGCCAAAACTAAGAAAAATACCATCGACGATTCCGATTGAATTGAAGTTTGAGTAAAATGCCAAAGGACAAAAACCAGTAGGCCCAGGGGACCAAAGGTATATTTTGAAACAGAGGCTTAGGATCTTGGGGCAGAAACGCGTGAATCTCTCGCAAAAATTGCATGAAAAACTCAAGTAACGGCTCAGACAAAGAGGACAGCTCCGGAAAAAATCCGACGCCGACTAAAATCGGGAATAAGACAAGTTCAATACCCACCGACAGGCCGCAGGCCGAAATCCATCCAATCAAGCTCGGGTTAGCAAAATCGATGAGCAAGGGCAAGAGCACCAATTGGATTCGAAGGGTCTGCTGAAAGATCGAAGATCCCCGCAAAATCGCTTGGCGCGCCAGAGCTGACAAAAACAAGGACCGCGAATTCCACCAGAGAGGTTGAAAAATTAAACTCCCGAGCATCGCAAATATTTGTCCCACCCAAGAAGGAACTTTAGAATGACGAAATCCCTGTTCCAAAAGAGCCCGAACCACCGGGGCTTGTGCGCCGGTCATTAAGGTGTACAGAACCAATAAAAAAAATGAAAAGCGACTGCTCCCGGGCAGGAGAAACATAATTATTGTTGTGATCCAAGTCAGGTGGGCTCCCGAAACCACCAAGACATGGTAGATTCCAAGATCCGTGAAAACATTTTTTAGATTTCCGCTTGGAAGCGAACGGCCACAAACCAAGGCCTGTCCCAATTGGTGAGTTAACAGACCCACTCGAAAATCATCGAAGGGCTTTAAGCATTGAGCGTGAACGGTCCCGGTTATCCGGCGAACCGAAGCACGTCCGAGAAAATACGGCGATGCGATAAAGGAAAGAACCAGAACAAGTTTTAAGCAGACCATGTCGGGGGATCTTCAAAATTGAGGCTACAAAATTAAAGATGCCTAAACCTTACGGCCCGATGATTAAGCATCAATGCTTCGCTTCGGCACAGAGTCCCGAACAAATAATTTAAGATTCTTAAATAAAACGTCTGAAAACCGGGTTTGTATTAACTAATGATTTGGATTTTCAATAATTTAACCTGTGTCTATATTTTCACCAAACTAGTCAAAGCCTTGGTGGATCGTCGGTCTAAGGTCTGGATTCTTCGAATTCCCCCAAAAAATGTGGATAACTACCAAATTTTGCACCTTGGAAGGAAGTGGGAAGCCGTGCCATACTTTTAAGATATGAAAAGCACGACTCCATTTTTAGTTCTGCTCCTGCTAACTTCCGGAAAC
>JAYUPS010000066.1:0-4953 GCA_043759945.1 Bdellovibrio sp. | reverse complement strand
AAAGAGGGCCTGCTGACCCACGCCAAAATTTCGCCGTTGGATTTCATGACCAGAATTCCGCCGATGCGATCCAAATCAGAAATCGCTTTCCACGCGGCCTCTTGAATGTCTTTGTCGATCGTTAACAAAATCGACGACCCCGGCAGGGGCTCGATGTCGCGCACCTGTTCGCCATAGATGCTGGACTGTTGGGTCATCGCTTCCCGGCCCAAGGCATCGACCTGTAAAATCTGAAATCCGTCTTGCCCGCGGATATCGCGTTCTAAAACCTCTTCCATTCCGGATTTTCCGATAATGTCGCCTTGTTCAAAGCTCAGATCTTGGTAAAGACGATTGTAGACCGGCAATTGTTTTTTTGAAATTTCACCGACGTAGCCAAAAACTTGGGCTCCGTTTTCGCCGAGCGGATAGTGCCGAACCACCACTTCTCGGATTTCCAAACCCGGAGTTTCCAATCGAATGCGCTTGAGCCGAAAAACTTCGTCGCGGGTCAGGTTCTCTTTTAGTTTTACCGAGGCAAAAGGCCCATTCTGTTTGCGACTGCGGACCACTTTTTGAATCAGTTTTTCGGGTTCAGTCTCCATCAGCGGCGCCAACCGCTCCGCCAATGCTTCCAGGTCATTCACGTACTGCGGGGAAAGCACGGCCTCAAAACCCGGATGATTTTCCACAAGCGTACGCCCCTCGCGGTCGAGCATGTTTCCCCGCGGAGCAATATTTTTAACCTGTTTGATCCGGTTCTTCTCGGAAAAGTCCCGAAGCTCAGAGCCCTGGATAATTTGTAGAAACCACAAGCGCATCGAAAAAATAAAAAACGTCAATATTAGGGCCGCATAAAGCAGCCGAAAACGCGGCAGCAGCTCTTTGGTTTCCTCGGGATTATTTATGAACTGGCTCATAAATTGTCACCCGCCAGTGACCGGCGTGTAACATCAGAGGGACGAAAGCTCTCGAGCTTTTTCATCACGATATAGACCAGCGGCGACGACAAGAAAGTCATTAGCACTTCCAGAAGCCGAAAAATAAACATGGTCGGCGCCGGAGTCTTTTCTATAAAATGCGAAAGCGAAAAAACCACCACGTGCCAGGAAATCGACGCCACAAAGGTCGCAATCATAAAATACCGAAGCCCCGGCCAGAAGACTTTGTTACGGGCAAAGCTAACCGTGCTCACCACAATTAAAAAAGTCGGCCAAACCAGGGCCAAGGGCGAACTGGAAAAAGCGGTCATCAGCAAGCCAAAAAGATAACTGGCAAACAGCGCTTCAAAATAGGGACGATAAAGCGCTAAAAAAATAAGCCAGCTGAGCCACAATTGCGGCGCGGGAATCTGTCCCAGAACTTGATACCAGAGCGTGGTCTGCAGGCTTGAGAAAATCAAAACCGTGAAAAGATGAATGACAATCATGCGGAGGGAAAGCGCGGACTCGGTCATTCGGCTTTCAGCTCCTTAACTCCGGTGGCGTTAACGAATTGACTGATAAAACGATTTCCAAAATCTTCTTGGCCCGCGTTGATGATGATAAAAACTTCTTCGACTTTGTCCGGATCCACCACGGGTCGCAAATCCACTTTTAACGACACCGAAAAGGTTTTGCTTTCGACGGATTCAACCACCGCAACGGGAAAACCCTTGGGGAAGATATTATCTAACCCGCTCGTTACGACCAAATCGCCGACTTTGACGTCTTCGTTCCGTTCGACATAGCGGAGCGCGCACGAGGTCGGACTTTTACCTTCGACGATTCCGCGGGCGCGGCTGCGACTTAAAATACCGTCCACCACGGCGTAACGATCCGTCACCAACAAGACCAAAGAGCTAAAAGCTTCGGGACGAAAAACGTAACCGACCACGCCTTGGGTGGTGATGACGGCTTGGCCTTGCTCCAGCCCATGGTGCGACCCTTTGTTGATCCGTAGGGTCGAGTGGTCCGTTAAAAGATCGCGGCTAATAACTTTGGAAGCCACCAAAGTCATTTTTGTCTTCCCTTTAAAATCAAGCAGGTTGTTGAGACGCAAATTCTCGAGCTCAAGCTCGTCGTACAAAAGCATGCGCGCTTTTAAATCTTTGATTTCGCCCTGCAATTTTTTATTTTCAGTTTTGATGTTCAATAAATTCATGTACTCTGACGTCGTTCCGCGGATGCCGTCGGAAAAAAAGAACAATCCGTGCTGACTCAGGCCAGCGACCCATTGCAGGGGCTGGTGATACCAACCCGTATCAAAGGGGCGTTGTTCCATATTTAGGGACAACAGCGGCAGCACCAGGCTGAGCCCGAACAGCAGGAGATTTCTCCATTTAAAATGAAACCAATTCATGTCCCAAAGCGTAGCAAAGACCGTCGGTGAATCCAAAATATTTTAACCGAAGATTTCTTCTTGAATTCGATTTGTGAACTGGTCCATATTGGGGGTTCGATTGTTGATCTGATCGGAACCTATTACCAGCCGGGAGCACACGTGGCCAAGATTACTCTTGCCGACAAAATTAAAAGAAGTCTTCAACGCCGCAACTGGAGTTTTAAAACTCTAACGGCAATCATCTTGTTCGGACTTATCTGTCTGACATTCGTGTTCTTCGACACGAGCCGGGGCGGAATGGGTGAAGGTCTAGGTACCGTCGCGACGGTGAACAACCGCTACATCACGGCTGCCGATCTGGCCGAGGAAGTGACTCGTTTGGAGCGCAGCTACGCCGGATTTTTAGGCGGAAATGTTGGTGAAATGCAGCGTCAATTTCTTCAGCAACAGGGTTTAGAGTTTTTGATTCAAAGCGAGCTTTTGTCACAATACGCCGAAAAAAATGGCATTTTTGCCTCGGACGCGGAAATTCGGCAGATGATTATGACGGAACTTCCGTATTTTCAGGAAAACGGGCAGTTTCGTCGCGAGCGTTACGAAACTATTTTGAGCGCCAACCGATTAACTCCCTCGGGATTCGAGGAAAAACTTCGCAAAGATCGCAAAATTCAACATTTGCGGCAAATTTTCGAACTTTCCAGTTCGATGATGGTTTTAGAGAAGTCGCGCGCCAAAGAATTGGAAAAAACTCAGGTGAAGTACCAATTCGTGAAGCTGGATAAAACTCAAGCCGCTCAGAAAATGAATTTGTCCGACGCCGACGTCAGTGAAAAATTAAGTGATCCGGCTTTTTCTAAACGGGTGGAAGATTTTTTTGCTACCAATTCCAAAGAGTACGATCAAGCCCAAGAGGTGCGCGCGGCGCATATCCTAATTAAGTTCGACAAAGACGTCCCCGAGTCCGAGCCCAAAGCCAAGTCCAAGATCGAAGAGATCAAAAAACGAACGTTGAAAGAAGACTTCGGAATTTTGGCGGCCCAAGTTTCTGAAGACTTAGGATCTAAAACTAAAAAGGGCGATCTTGGATTTTTCGGCAAAGGGCGCATGGTTCCTGAATTTGAAGCCGCGGCTTTTGGTCAACCGGTCGGCGCGGTCAGCGATCCCGTGCGCAGTGATTTCGGTTACCATCTGATCAAAGTGCTCGAGAAGAAAGAAGCCAAAATAGCGACGATCGATCAACACCGATCAAAAATCGCCAAGCAGCTTATTGCCGAGGAAAAATTCGACGCGCAGGTTCGAACTCTGGAAGAGCAAATGAAAGAACAGAAATTGGTCGAAATGGAGACCACCTTAAAATCTTTGGGTCTTTCCTGGCAGGACACGGCTTTTGTGGGTTTGGGAGCCGATGCGATTCCGGGACTGGATAGCCCTGAAGTTCTTCGGGCAACTACGGAGCTCAGTCCCTCCAAACGGATGTCCCCCCTGGTTCGCGACGGCGCTCAAAAGTGGATCGTTAAGATCAAGGACGTCTCGAACAAAGAAATGGCTTCGACCGACAAAGATGCTCTGTTGAAAGAGACCCCGTTAAAAGACAAAGGGACCGAGCGGCTGACTCGCTGGGTGGATCAAATCAAAAAAACGGCGAAGATCGAAAGAACACTGCCGGCCGACGGACGGCCGCTGCAGTTCTAGAGCTCGCGCGGTTTTGTTACTTTAGTCCGTAGTCTATTTTTCACTCCGTCGCAGTGATATAGCTCTGTTATAGGGCTGTCACTCTGCGACGGTGATTTGTCCCCTCTTTTTCAGCCTCTACAGTATGCATTCCCTGCCCTCCGACGCCAGTCCGAGCCGCGGCCAAGCCCTTTGCTTGTTTGAAGAGGGGGGCATCGCCCCCCTCGCAATCCCATTGCATCCTCAATCCAACATGAAATCCAAAATGAAAACAAAAACGAATCGAAACTCCCAGCTCGCATTCTTTAAACCCTCGCGCCGTTTTTTTGGTGGACGTCTTCTGCATCGGAAAAGACGGACCCATCGCCCCCTTTCATCCAAAGAATCCATCCATTTGGTGTTAAGAACCAGTTGGATCGGCTGTGGATCGCCAGGCCAGCAAAGGTCTAACGCCATCACCAGTCGACAAAACAAGGCTGCGATTCAGGAAATTTTGAATCAACGTTCGCGTCAGTTCGGGGTTCGGATCTATCGGCGGGCACTTCAGTCGAACCACATTCATCTGATCCTTAAGATCACCAATCGCGACCTGTACAAAAAATTTGTGCGCACAATTTCGGGCCTGATCGCAAGCCAGGTCATGAAAAATCAAAGTTTCGAAGTTTTTAAAAACTCACTGGCGGGCGATGCCCCCCGGACCACAGAGATTCAGGGCCTGGGTCAGCATTTTTGGCAGTTCCGTCCATTTTCCAGGCTTGTAACTTGGGGAAGAGATTTCAAAACCTGTTGCGGATACCTGGAGCTCAATCAACTCGAGGCTCTGGGATTTGTGCCTTACAAAGAACGCCGCCCACAATATGCCCGGTGGCTAAAGACGACTTTTGAAACTCGGATTTAATTCGATCGCCGGGGGCGCCTAGCCGGGGGCGCCTAGCCGGGGGCGCCTAGCCGGGGGCGCCTAGCCGGGGGCGCCTAGCCGGG
>JAYUPS010000065.1:0-4957 GCA_043759945.1 Bdellovibrio sp. | reverse complement strand
TCAGCTTCGGCCAACTGCACACCTTTGCGCGCGCGCTTGGTGTAGAGTTCTAAGACGTAGCCTTGAAAACGGGGATCCATCGAGGGTTGAATCACGGGCACGTCCATGAGATTTCTTAATTCCAAGGATTTGATGCGTTCTTTCACGCGATCCGGAAACCCCAACAGAACAGGCCGACAAATATTTTCTTCCACCAAAACGGACACGGCTTTCAAAATTTTTGTGCTCGTGCCCTCGGGGAAAACGATTTGTGGCACTAAGCCGTCATTGGCCGCGGCATTGGCTTTAACTTTATGAATTGCCGAGCGCACAAAAACTTTCGAGGGGCCTTGAAAGCGCTCCAAAGAATCTCGGTATTTGTCAAAATCTTCAATTTTAATTTGGCTCACTCCCGAATCCATCGCGGCTTTGGCAACGGCCGGGGCGACCCACATCAAAACGCGCGGATCAAAGGGTTTTGGAATCAGATATTCAGGCCCGTAGCGAAAAGATTTTCCGCCGTATTTTGCGGTGACGTTTTCTGGAACTTCTTCGCGCGCTAATCTGGCAAGCGCTTCCACCGCGGCAAGCTTCATGGCCTCGTTAATTTGCGTGGAGCGGGTGTCCAGGGCCCCCCGAAAAATCGACGGGAATCCCAAGACATTATTTACTTGGTTCGGGTAATCACTTCGGCCGGTCGCGATGATCGCGTCGGGTCGGGCTAGCTTTGCCGTTGCTGGATCAATTTCAGGATCAGGGTTGGCCATGGCAAAAATAATCGGATTTTTTGCCATGGGCTTAATCATTTCACCCGTCACTGCGCCCGCAACGCTTAAGCCCACAAAGCAATCGGCATTAACTAAAGCCTGACTCAAAGTTCGCGCATTATTTTCATTGGCAAAAAGTTCCTTGTATTTGTTCATGCCCTCTTTGCGGCCCTTGTAGATCACTCCCTGACTATCACACATGGTCAGATTTTCAGGTTTTACTCCCAGGGCAATGAAGATTTTAGAACAGGCCACAGCCGATGCGCCGGCGCCGTTCACGACCACAATTAAATCTGACATTTTACGTTTGGTGATGTGACAGGCGTTGATCAGCGCTGCACCCGAAACGATGGCTGTGCCGTGCTGGTCATCATGAAAGACCGGAATCTTCATTTCTTTTTTGAGCTGCTCTTCAATTTCAAAACACTCGGGAGCTTTAAAATCTTCCAGGTTGATGCCGCCAAAAGTTGGCTCCAGCGCCTTGATAGCCTGGACTGTGCCTGCAACATCCATGGTGTTTAATTCCAAATCAAAAACATCAATGCCCGCAAAAAGTTTAAATAAAATCCCTTTTCCCTCCATGACAGGTTTGGAAGCTAATGGACCAATATTCCCTAGACCCAAAACAGCGGTGCCATTTGAAATCACGGCAACGAGATTGCCCTTTGCGGTGTAGTCGTAAACTTTCAAAGGATCTTTGGCGATGGCTTTGCACGGAGCCGCAACGCCCGGGGAATAGGCAAGTGAAAGTGCTTTTTCAGAATTAGTGGGTTTACTCGAGTTGACCTCGATCTTTCCCGGTTTGCCTTGCGAGTGAAAATTCAGGGCTTCTTGTTCAAAATTGTCTTTATTTTCATCATTTGATGGCACGGACGGGCTCCTTCATAAATGCAACGCTGTCACGTTAAGAGCTAATCCTGGACTTGGCATCTTGTGTCGCATCATGTCTATGGAATTGATGGATTTTCTCCGAGGGTATTTGCCGTTAAGATTTCGCATCAGTCGATTTTTACCTAAGGAGAACAAGTATGTCCTCACCCCGCGATGTCGTCATTGTCGACGGCCTAAGAACACCTTTTGCTAAATCTGGCGGAGCCCTCGCCAAAGTTCATCCGGCAGAACTCGGGCGCGTGGCGCTCAAAGAGCTTTTTGAAAAAACCAGCTTCGATCCAAACCTGATCGATGAAGTGATTATCGGAAACACCGGAAACCCTGCTGATGCCGTTAACATTTCGCGCGTGGTAGCTCTCAACGCCGGAGTTCCGCAAAAAATCTCGGCCTACACGGTTCATCGCAATTGTGCCTCGGCTTTAGAAAGTATTTCGAACGGATTTGAAAAAATTCGCTCGGGCACCATGGACTGCGTTGTGGCAGGCGGTACAGAAAACATGTCCCAGCTGCCGGTGCTTCTGCCCGAAAAATTTCAAGCTTTATTTGCTAAACTTTTTGCCGCCAAGGGTCCTTCGCAGGCGCTGCCGCTTTTGTGGAAATTATTTAAGTACGATCTTAGCACCATCAAGGCCCTTTTAACTTCGAATCAAAAGAGCGAATATTTTCCGGTGATCGCGGTCATGAAGGGTCTAACGGACCCCTTTGTTGGAATTAATATGGGACAAACGGCAGAGATTTTAGCCAAAGAGTTTGGAATTTCCCGACTGCAGCAAGATCAGTTTGCGCTGCGTTCGCATCAGCTTGCAAGCAAAGCTATGAAAGACGGAAAATTCAAAGAAGAGATCGCCCCCTTTCCGATGCCGCCCACTTACAAAGAAACATTGATGAGTGACGTCGGCCCTCGGGATAGCCAAAGCATAGAAGCTCTGACAAAATTAAAACCCTTTTTTGATAAACGCACGGGCACCATCACTGCCGGAAATTCTTGCCCGATCACCGATGGTGCGGCCATGGTCATCTTAATGAGTCGCCAAAAAGCCAGCGAACTGGGTTACAAACCGATTGCCTCGATCCGGGGTTACGGATTTGCGGGACTTGATCCGGAACGCATGGGACTGGGTCCCGTTTATGCCACACCCGTGGCCTTAAAACGTTCGGGGCTTAATATGAAAGATATCGGTTTAGTGGAGTTGAACGAGGCCTTTGCGGCGCAAGTGCTTTCCTGTCAAAAAGCTTTTGATTCAGACGAGTTTGGCAAAACCAAACTTGGGCTTTCCGGCAAAGTCGGAGAAATTAAAAACGAAATCATGAACGTGAACGGGGGCGCCATTGCTTTAGGGCATCCGGTCGGCACGACGGGGACTCGTATTGTTTTAACGCTCGCCAAGGAAATGCAACGTCGCCAAGTGCAATTCGGGCTTGCGACTTTATGTATCGGTGGCGGTCAGGGTGGATCCATGGTTCTAGAGCTGGAGAAAAACTAAATGAGCATTCAAGAGAGCATTCGAATTAAAAACGAAGGTGATGTGGCCGTGGTGGAATTTGATCTCGTGAACGAGAAAGTAAATAAACTTTCTAGTCCCGTGATGATGCGTCTGCGCGAGGTCATAGCCGAACTCAAAAAATCAAACTACAAAGCGGTGATTTTTAAATCCAATAAAACCAAGATTTTTATTGCCGGAGCCGACATTGACGAAATCCGTCAGATGCAAACCAAGGAGCAGTTTAATAAAGCGGTGGAAGCCGGTCAGGAAATTTTCAATGAACTTGAAGATCTGCCCATGCCCACCATTGCGGCCATTCACGGCGCCTGTGCGGGCGGGGGTTGCGAATTCATTATGGCCTGTGACTACCGGATTGCGACCGATGATTCGAGCACGCGCATCGGATTGCCTGAAACCAAACTAGGAATTATTCCGGGCTTTGGCGGTTGCGTGCGGATGCCCCGAATTATTGGACTGCAAGCGGCACTCGATATTATTTTGGCGGGAAAACTAGAGCGCGCGGCTAAAGCGCTAAAACTGGGCTTGATAGACCAGTTGGTTCATCCGGCCATCTTGATGGAACAAGCTCTTTTAAAAGCGCAAGAGGTCATCAAAGAGGGCGGAAAAAAACGTCGCAAAAAATTCAAAGCCGCGGGCGCCGCCAATAAATTTTTAGAAAGCGGTTTGGGCCGACCAATTGTGTTTTCACAGGCTCGAAAAAGCGTGATGAAGCTGACTTCGGGTCATTACCCAGCCCAATTAAAAGTTTTAGATGTTTTAGCAAAGACTTACGGAATGTCGGACCGAGCGCGGGCTCTTGAAGTCGAGCGAACGGCTTTTATCGAGGCCGCGACCACGGATGTTTCAAAAAATCTTATTCACGTTTTTGATTTGACCGAAATGGTGAAAAAACAGACGGGTATCGCCGGCGGCACTTCTGGCTCAACTGTGAAACCTCGCAAGGTCGACCACGTGGGTGTGCTTGGCGCAGGCACGATGGGCGGCGGAATTGCATTTATCGGGGCCGACAAGGGCATTCACGTGCGCATGAAGGACTTGAACTGGGACGCGATCGGCAAGGGCATGAAACACGCCCGTGATCTTTGGAGCAAGCTTCTAAAAAAGCGCGCAATCAACAGTTTTGAAATGCAGCACAAGTTGGATTTAGTGAGCGGCACTTTAGATTATTCGGGATTTGGGCGCATGGATTTGGTCGTCGAAGCCATCGTCGAAGATATGGAAATTAAGAAAAAAGTTATTGGTGAAGTCGCGGGACAATTAAGACCCGACGCGATTATTGCGACCAATACGTCCTCTTTGAGCGTGACCGAAATGGCTGCGGGACATCCGCGGCCAGAATATTTTGCGGGCATGCATTTCTTTAATCCGGTCGACAAAATGCCGTTGGTCGAAGTCATTCGCGGCGAGAAGTCTTCGGACGAAACTATCGCCACGGTTTTTGAATTGGCCAAACGCATGGGCAAAATGCCGGTGTCGGTGAAAGACGGACCCGGATTTTTGGTGAACCGTTTGCTGTTACCCTACATGGCCGAAGCCGCGTTCCTGATGCAAGAGGGGATGTCCATCGAGGTCGTGGACAAAGCCTTCAAGCAAGAATTCGGAATGCCGATGGGCCCCTTTGCGCTAATGGACGAGGTCGGCTTGGATGTTTGTATCAAAGTTCTAAAAATCTTTAAAAAGTCTTTTGGTGCGCGGATTGAAATGGCTCCCCTGATGGAAAAATTAGAAACCTCGAAGCGTCTTGGGAAAAAGGGCGGGATCGGATTCTACAAATACGACGACAAAGGAAAACGCGAGACCGTGGATTCTGAAATC
>JAYUPS010000064.1:0-4957 GCA_043759945.1 Bdellovibrio sp. | reverse complement strand
CTTGCGGCTTTTGTTTCCGGTGGAAGTTTGCACACTTTAAATATTCCGCTCGCCTCAACCGCGGGGGCTATCGGCGGTTTGCTTTCTAACGCGGATTATTTGTCTTTAACTAATGGGACAATCCCATCTGCTCGAATTGCAAATCTGGATGGATCAAAAATTACCTCAGGAACTTTGAATACGGCTCAATTGGGAGTGGTTCCGGGCGCTAACGGCGGAACCGTCACGCAAGTTGACTCTGGGATCGGTTTGGTTGGTGGACCCTTTACGAATGTTGGAACTTTGTCGCTGGGTACTTCAGGTGTGTCCGCCGGCAGTTATGGATCTGCGAATTACGTGTCTACTTATAGTGTCGATATTTACGGACGATTAATTTCGGCAGGCAGTGTGGCTATTGCCTTAGATGCAAATCAAATCACCGGTGGCACCTTGGCTCAAGCCAGAATCGGCGTTGTTGGTACAGCTCAAGGCGGAACCGGATTGAATACCTCTGCGGCTGCCAACGGACAAATTCTAATTGGAACCGGCGCCGGATTCAGTTTGGGAACGCTTGTTTCGGGTTCAAATATCTCAATTTTAAATCAAGCCGGAACGATCACGATCTCGTCTTCAAATAGCGGCGGTACGGTCACGCAAGTGAACACGGGAGCCGGACTTGTTGGTGGGCCCTTTACGAATGTCGGAACTTTGTCGTTGGGAACTTCAGGCGTGTCCGCCGGCAGTTATGGATCTGGCAATTTTGTGCCGACATTTAGTGTCGATATTTATGGACGATTGACGGCTGCTGGTTCAACCGCCATCACTTCGAGCCAATGGAGTAACGTGGCTTTGGGAATTAACTTCGGATCCGGCGGCAGCGTTGGTATCGGAGTGGCAAGCCCTGCAGTTAAGTTAGATATCGACGGCGCCATCAAAATTGCCAATGACACCGCCACGTGTGCTGCGGGATTTGCTGGAGCGATCCGCTACAGCGGGGGAGTGGTTCAATATTGTGACGGCGTTACTCCGGGTTGGGTGACTTTAGGAGTTAGCGGATCTGGTCTGCAATCCTTAAATGGTTTGATCGCCAACAATCAAAATTTTGCTTTGGTATCTACGGGAACCTTGGCCGCATTTGTTTCGGCAGGATCGCTGCACACATTAAATATTCCGCTGGCAACGACCGCCGGAGCTGTGGGTGGTTTGGTTTCCAATGCGGATTATTTGTCTTTAACTAATGGGACAATCCCCGCGGCAAGAATTGCAAATCTGGATGGATCAAAAATCACAACCGGAACTTTGAATACGGCTCAACTGGGCGTGGTTCCGGGCGCCAATGGCGGAACCGTCACGCAAGTTAATACCGGAGCCGGACTTGTGGGCGGACCATTCACAAACGTAGGAACAATTGCTCTTGGCACCACGGGCGTGACTGCGGGATCTTTCGGAACAAGTGCTTGGATTCCAAACTTTATCGTGGATGTTTATGGTCGATTGAGCGGAGCGGGTTCCGTCCAAGTGGCGATCAACGCTTCTCAAATTACTTCGGGAACCTTGGCCGCCAATCGCGGAGGAACCGGATTAGTACCAGCTGCGGGCGACGCCAACAAAGTTTACGGCGTCAATAACGCCGGCACCGGAACTGAGTTTAAAGAAATCGCGCAAGGCTCTGGAATCACGGTCACAAATAGCGCAGGCACGATCACGATCGCCACCAACGGCGTGGGTTCAGTGACTTCGGTTGTGGCGGGAGCAGGACTTTCGGGCGGGACCATTACTTCAACAGGAACTTTGAGCTTAACCTCAGTAATTAGTGCCGGAACTGTGGGCTCTAGCAACTACATTCCCGTCATTGGATTTGATGCCTTTGGTAGAATCGTTAGCGCAGGCTCGACGGCGGTCTCCATTAACATGTCGGCTTTAAACGGAACTTTGGGCGTGGCTCAGGGCGGAACTGGTTTGAATGGATCGGCGGCCGTTGTTGGTTCTTTATTAATCGGAAATGGTTCGGGCTACAGTTTGGGTACGCTCACCGCTTCGAATGGCATGATCATCACCAATACTGCCGGCACAATTAATCTGGCGACCAACGCTCAGACCACCAATGCGACTTTGTCGATTGTATCTCGGGATGCTTCGGGAAGTTTTGCCGCCAACAAGGGAACTTTCAATTCGATTGATCTAAATAACGCCGGATCTTTTGTGACGATTTCAAATCCGATGACGGCCAATTACTCGATGATTTTACCGGCCAATATGGGTACCGCGGGACAAGTTTTATCGACCAACGGCACGAGCCAGCTTTCATGGGTTTCTGCACCCGTGAACGGCGGCGTGATTTTAGCTGCCTCGGGCTCTGCACCCGCTCCGGGCATTTCGTTTTTAGCAGATACCGATTCGGGTATGTTTAACCCGGGCGCAAACACGGTGGCGATCAGTACTTTCGGGACCACTCGTCTAACTGTAGATCAAAATGGTAATGTGGGCATAGGAACTTCGACGCCCAATCGCCTGGTGCAAGTCGGAACTATTTCGACCGTCATGCAAATCGGACAAAACAATGGTCTGTTGTTATCGACCGGAAATGACGGACGCGCTTTTGTCGGATCAAATTTATATCAAGATTCAGTCAATGGCCTAAGAACGGCTTCGACGAACGGCGGTGGCTATGGTTACGCCGGGCTGTCGCTGACTTATGGAGCAGTTACGTTCTATAATGGCGGTGGGAATACTACAGCCGATACAACGGTGAGTCCAACTCCGTCGATGTTAATAAATGCGACGGGAGACGTGGGAGTGGGAACTATCTTTCCCTCGCAGAAATTTTCAGTTGCTGGAGGCTTTGCGATCAGCGGCACTGGCACGACGGCATTTTTACCTCCGCTCTCTGGAAACTATTCTTTACGATTGCCGTCGGGTGATGGGTCGTCGGGACAAGTTTTGTCGACCAATGGTGCCGGCACATTGGGTTGGGTTTCAGCTCCCGTTAACGGCGGTACATTCTTAGTTGCTGATGGATCAGCTGGCGCTCCAGGAATTGCGTTTAACTCGGATCCTGACACGGGATTTTATCGCTTGGGCACAAGCACGATTGGGATTTCAACCGGTGGAACTTTGCGCATGGCCATTGATAATTCCGGTAACGTGGGTATAGGAACAACGACTCCAGCAGCACTTCTGGACGTTAACGGCATCGCTTATATTCGAAATACTCTTGCGGTAGATACAATTATTCCTTACTCGTCCGCTAGTTTATCATTACTTACAAATGGAACCACTGACATCACTATCGGCACAAACAATCTTGAGCGATTTCGAGTGACGTCTTTAGGCTCCGTGGGTGTAGGCACCATGACACCCACTGCTTTAATGGATATCAATGGATCTTTAAAATCAGCATCTTCGGCATTGGCCGGTGCTGGAACTGTGACATTGCTTCCCCCACTTTCGGGAACGACTTCTCTGCGATTCCCATCGAACGCGGGAACGGCTGGACAGGTTCTTTCGACGAATGGGACCGGCGCACTCTCTTGGATTAACGCAGGAGGCTCGGTCACCTACCCGCTGTTGTCGACGACTCTGGGTTCTGTGGGAACTCCGGTTTTCAGTTTTAGTGCGGATTCCGACACGGGAATGTTTAGTCCCGGTACTGGCACTCTGGCATTCGCCACTAACGGCACGAACCGAGTTAACATCGATTCTTCTGGCAACGTGGGTATTGGAACAAGTGCTCCCAATGCACTTCTACAGATTGGAGCCGGAAACGATGCAACTGGAGCGCCGGTCGCACCCTTGATTTTTGCTAATTCCATCAGCAACGCTTCGGTCGGTATCCGCGACAGCACCAACAATATAGAGGGTTATTTCACGACCTACGCGGACGGTAAAGTTTACCTCGGTACGGCTACGAACAACGACCTTGTTTTTGACACCAACAACCAAAGTCGGCTCTTCATAAATTCAGCGACCGGAAATATTGGGGTTGGAACCAATTCAGCGTCCACACGCCTAGAAGTTTACGGGGGCGCAATCAAGGCCTCTGCCAAGGGTGTTGCAACCGGAGACGGCGGCGAGGTCCGCTTCGGAGAATTGCTAGCTAACGGTACTAACTTCGTGGCTTTCCGCGCTCCGGACTCTGTCTTACAAAACGTCAATATGACCCTACCTGGAACTATCGGTACCGGTGGACAAGTCTTATCAACCGACGGATCGGGAGTCTTATCTTGGTTGACGGTTCCCGCAAATGGCGGAACTTTCCTAGCCGCCGACGGCACGGCCGGCGCTCCGGGGTTTGCGTTCAACTCGGATACCGACACTGGATTTTATCGCTTAGGCGTCAATACTTTAGGAATCAGTGCCAGCGGAGTTGAAAAAGTAAGAATCGACACCAACAGCGTTGGCATCGATCAACCAAGTCAAAACCTCCCTGCGGCTTTGATGATCGGCCAGGGTAATGAAAATCTTGCGAGACTTGATGTCTTCAGCAACCCGTTTAGTACCACGACCGACTTTAATCCGATTTCTTTCCAAGCTACGTACAATGGCGTCACTTCGAATACGGGCGTTATTACAGGTCTCTCGAATGGCGTTTCATTGGAAGATTCAAGATCTAACGACTTTGTCCATACTCTCTTTAACCAAGCAAGCGTCTTAAACACTGGCGGAAACACCGAAGTCAATGCCACTTTTAACGAGACTTTGATGCAGGCTGCTTCAGGGACCACAATCAGTGCGGCCGCTTCGAGGAACTTGATTCGTGTTACTGCGGGAAATACCGTAACCAATGCGTACGCCGTTCATGCAGATATCAATCGAACTGCAGGTGTTGTTACTAACGGCTTCGGAGTCTACATCGACACCATTGCTGGGACCAATCATTTCGGATTGTACCAGGCAGGAACTACAGATCTTAATTACTTTGCGGGCAGCCTAGGAATCGGGACGGCAGTGCCCACTGCCAAACTGGATGTTTCCGGAA
>JAYUPS010000063.1:0-4961 GCA_043759945.1 Bdellovibrio sp. | reverse complement strand
CCAGATCCTCGAGCTTCATATATTTTAGTTCTTGCAGGGCCTGCATCAGTCGCTGCATTTTGTGAGTAGGTTCTTGAAAAACTTGGATGGTCACATTTCTCAAGGTTCCCGCAGGAATGACCAGGCCCTCGTCGGTGGTTTTGCCAAACCGCAATCCGATAAAATTTAATATGCTCGTCAGTTTAGTAATCGTATGCGGAGGGAAAACTTCTTCTTCTTCGGTCGAAGTTCGTTCAAGTTCTTTGATTCGTTTGTTGGCATTTCGGAGGGACTCGTTCACGGTGCGCATGATCGCTTTAGTCCACTCGGGCATGCTGGCGAATTGAGCGTGAAGAGCTTTGTAGGGCAGAATAATGACGTCGGAATCTTTAAGTGCCTTCACGCTGGCCGAGCGGGGCTTGTTGTCGAAGAAAGCCATTTCACCGACCATGGCCCCTGGTCCGATTTCTGCCAGCACGATCTCCGAATTATTTTTTGATTTTACGACGGCAAATTTTCCCGATTTAACAACGTACATTGCATCCGGCGGGTCGCCTTCACGAAACAGGTAGTGATCTCGCTCAACACTTCGGGATCCCGACATTCTACAATTCTAGTGGGAAAGCCCCGTGAATGTCACTCGAGTCGTGGATGGCCGGGCTAGTAGACTGGACCAAAGTTAGCTTGTCATCGGTTTAAAAAACCATCACCTTGCATTCCGGCGAGATCAAACATTTTCCGGCTACGGCTTTGGCCACTTGAGCAGGGGTCATGTCGGCACAATGTTCTTTTAGGATAAATTGTCGATCTTTCACTTCAAAAACTCCAAAATCTGTAACTATGAAATTCACGCAATTTTTTCCGGTTAGGGGCAATTCGCATTTGGCCAGCAACTTTGATTTACCGGTTTTGTCTGTCTGTTGCATGGCCACGATAACTTTGCGTGCGCCCGCGACCAGGTCCATGGCACCACCCATGCCCTTAATCATCTTTCCGGGGACCATCCAGTTGGCGATGCTGCCGTCTTGATCCACTTCCATCGCGCCCAAGACGGTCAAATTGACGTGTCCCCCCCGAATCATGGCAAAGCTGTCGGCCGAGCTAAAAAAGCTCGCCCCGGGCATTGCGGTGACAGTTTGTTTTCCGGCATTGATCAGATCCGGGTCGACCTCATTTTCTTTTGGATAAGGTCCAAGCCCTAACAGTCCGTTCTCACTCTGAAAAAAAACGTTGAGTTCTGGTTTTACAAAATTCGCGACCAAAGTCGGAATCCCGATTCCCAGGTTCACCACAAAATTTGGACTGATTTCTTGAGATATACGCATGGCAATTTGTTCGCGCGATAATGGCATACTATTTACTCACTGTTCTTTGTTCGATGCGTTTTTCATAATTAGACCCTTTGAAAATTCTTTGCACGAAAACTCCCGGAGTGTGAACTTGGTCGGGATCAATTTCGCCGACTTCCACCAGCTCTTCCACTTCGGCGATGGTAATAATTCCGGCCATGGCCGCCATCGGATTAAAGTTACGGGCTGTTTTCCGGTACACCAGATTGCCGAATTTATCGCCCTTCCAGGCTTTGACAAAGGCAAATTCCCCGCGGATTCCTAGTTCCATAACGTATTCACGTCCCTCAAAAATTTTGATTTCCTTGCCTTCCGCGATTTTTGTACCGACACCCGTGGGCGTGTAAAAAGCGGGGATGCCGGCTCCGCCGGCGCGCATTCTTTCGGCCAGGGTGCCTTGGGGTGCAAATTCAAGCTCCAGTTCGCCCGACAGGTACATCTTTTCGAAGAGAGCATTTTCTCCGACGTAACTGGAGACCATCTTTTTAATTTGACCGTTTTCTAAAAGCAGTCCCAGACCAAATCCGTCAACGCCGGCGTTGTTCGACACGCACGTGAGCCCACGAACCCCCAAATCCCGAAGTGCGGCAATGCAATTTTCCGGAATTCCACAAAGACCAAATCCGCCCAAAATCAAAGTGGTGTTTGCTTTGACGTCGGCACAGGCCGTTTTAGCGTCCTTAAAAACTTTCGAAGAATTCATAGTTAAACCTTTTCGACAATCACGGCAACGGCTTCGCCGCCCCCGATGCAGAGGGTGGCCAATCCGAAACGTTGGTTTTTATTTTTCATCGCGTACAGAAGTGTTGTAAAAATGCGCGCGCCGCTGGCGCCGATGGGATGGCCGATGGCCACAGCACCCCCATTTACATTCACGCGTTCTGCAGGAATTTCCAAATCTTTCATCGCGACCTGAGTGACCACGGCGAAGGCTTCGTTAATTTCCCACAATCCGATGTCGCTGACCTTAAGGGAAGCCATGGACAGGGCTTGCTTGATCGCGCCAACAGGGGCGGTCGTAAACATTTTGGGATCTTGGGCAAAGTGCCCCTGACTTACGATACGTGCGAGAGGCTTTAGACCTTTGGCTTTTGCCGTGGACTCTTTCATCAAAACAACCGCGGCGCCGCCATCATTAATTTTTGAAGCATTGGCGGCGGTGATGGTGCCCTCTTTATCAAAGGCCGGGCGCAATGTTGGAATTTTATCGAACTGGGTTTTTGAAGGTTCTTCGTCCGTCGCCATTTGCACGGTGCCTTTTTTGTCCTTAATTTCGACCGAAACTATTTCCTCTTTAAATTGACCCTCTCCTTGAGCTTTTTGTGCTTTTTTGTAGGAATTGGTCGCGAACTCGTCTTGTTCGGCGCGAGTTAATTTGTATTCCTTTACGCAAAGTTCCGCCGCAGTTCCCATATGAAAATTATTGTAGGGGTCCCATAACCCATCTTTCACCATCGAATCCACGATCGTTTGGTTTCCCATGCGGTAACCTGAACGCGCGTTTTCAAGCAAATGGGGCGCCAAGGTCATATTTTCTTGGCCCCCGGCGATCACAACTTCGGAACGACCCAATTGGATCGAGTCCGCCCCCAACATGATCGCTTTTAAGCCTGAACCACAAACCTTATTGACCGTCAGACAAGATACACCGTTGGGAAGTCCTGCAAACAAGGCCGCCTGCCGTGCCGGGGCTTGGCCGACGCCAGCGGTTAAGACCTGTCCCATAATAACTTCGTTCACATCGTTGAAGGATAACCCAGATTGTTTCAAGGCCGCACGAATGGCTGTGGCGCCAAGCTGAGGCGCTGAAATTTGAGAAAAAGCTCCCTGAAAACTTCCCACGGGTGTGCGTTGAGCGGCGACAATGACGACGGATTCCATAAAATCTCCTTTGGGTTTAAGCAAAACTTATCTATGATTTCCAGTATGAATTCAATAGTTAGTCTTTTTTTGGTTTTAAGTGCGTTAAGCTGGTCACAGATTGCAAGTTCGGAAGACCTGCCTTTGACGGGGACCGAAAAGATAATTTTGGTGTCCCCGCAGGCTGTCATTAACGTGATTCCGCTAGCCGCCGGAGCGCAAGCAACCTTAAGAATTACGCCGTCAAGCTCTCAAAGCTTTTCGAGCCGCAGCGATGGGACCACCCTCAAAGTTATCGGCAGCGGGACTCGGGGAGCTACCGCCCCCAAGATAGATATTTATATCAACGACGTTCCGATCGAAGTTCATTTGATCGAAGGACAAGTCAACTTAACTAAATCGAACAACCCAGTCACAATCGAACTTCAGCGAGGGCGGGTGGTCGCTAAAGATTCGCGGTCCGCGATTCAAGCTTCGATACTTAGCGGCGGCCTGTCGATCTCTAATCATCAGAATCGGATACAAGCCGAGATCTTCAAAGGAGATTTGACCGTCAAAGGTCTGAGTGGTGATCTCAATGCCGTGCTTTGGCAGGGCGAAGTTTTCTTAGACAAAGTTCAGGGCTCTCTTAATTTGAAACAGTATCAGGGCAATGCCAAATCGACAGAAGGGTCCGGATCTTTAGTGTTCGAGATTGGTCGAGCCAACGTCAGCTTCAATGGCTTCAAGGGCCGCGTCGAAGGATCTTCTCAAGAGGGGACGGTCAATTTGACTGCGGGGAGCGAACCCGAAGTTCACATAAAATCTCAGCTGGGAAAAATTAATATTAACGGCGGCGGCACAAACTCTTTTGTTTCCATAATTACCGAAGACGGAGAAATTTTTCCGCCGTCGAGCCTGCGGGTAGCCAAAGTTAAGAACACCAAAGTTTTGAAGGGCCGATTGAAGGGCTCCAAACCGGGTGGCCGTATCGAAGTTGTCGCGCAGGCCGGACAGGTTTTTCTTAAGGACTAAGTGTTGACACCGATTTAAAAATCATGAACAGATGCTCCCATGGCAAAGAAAACCAGTCCTGCAAAACCAGCGAAAAGTTCGCCCAAAAAACCAGCAAAAGTATCCAAGCCAGATTCAAAATTGGCATCAAAACCCCCGGTAAAGGAAAAGCTGACTTTGAAAGACCGCGTTAAGGCCGGTCTCAAAGCTTTGGTCAAACCCTCGAGAGTTGATGCCAAACCAATGCCCACAAAAACAGCTAAAGCTGCGACGGATAAAATTAAAAAGAAATCTAAAAAGAACGTTGAAGAAGAAGATTTTTTATCCGAACCCAGCGATTCGGTCGACGAAGATCTCCCGGATTTAACAGATTTTGATGTCGAAGAGCCGGTCGAAGAACCCGCAGACGACACGGACGACACCCTCACGGACGATGACGAGCCAGAAATCGAATCACCTTCGATTTCTGATGAAATCATTCTGACCGATGCCGAGGGCCGCCGTTATTGTAAAGTCAAAGAATGTGATCAGATTTCTTCGGTTGAAGGCTACTGCCGTTTCCATTACTTGCTTTTGTGGAAACGAATCCAAGTGCGCCGCAAAATCTTGGTCGACGGCAAACTTGAAAAGTACGTCGAAGACTTAACTTCTCGTTATCCAGACAAGTTCTTAGAAATGATTCGCCGAGATTTAAAAACAGAGAAAGATTTTATGGCAGCAATTGCCGAGCTTGAAATCGACGAAAGCGCTCTGGACAGCGAGTTCGAAGACGAAGCCCAA
>JAYUPS010000062.1:0-4964 GCA_043759945.1 Bdellovibrio sp. | reverse complement strand
CACTGTGGAATCCGAACTTTCAAGGCGATCCAAACTATGCTACAACGGTCATTGAAAGTGGAGGTGGTGATGATTTCACAGAAGCCGAACCCGAAGATCCATCTCAAGATTAACGATTATGACGTTTGCCCTATTCCGACCGGAATTTTCGGTCTCGACGGGGGCGCCATGTTTGGGACGGTACCAAAAGTTCTTTGGGAAAAATCAAATCCGCCCGACGAAAAAAATCGAATTCAAATGGAAGCTCGCGGGCTCCTGCTTAAAAGTCCGTCCCGTAATATTTTGATCGATTGTGGAAACGGTGGAGATTTTGTCGCCAAGTACGGCGACAAACTTGGACCCAAGTTTCAAGAGATTTACAACGTGGAGAGTTCGGGACCAACATTGTTAAAATCATTGGCGCAATTTGGCTTAAAACCCGAAGACATTACGGATGTGGTGCTTACGCATTTGCATTTTGATCACTGCGGCGGTGGCACGACGGAAAAAAATGGGGAACTGGTTCCAACTTTTCCGAATGCCACTTACTACGTTCAAAAACAAAATCTGGAAGTCGCTAAAAAACCTAATATCCGTGAACGTGCCAGTTACTTTCCGGCCAATTTCGAGCCCCTTCTCAAAAACAACGTGCTAAAACTTCTCGACGGTAACACCGAAAATTTTATCCCCGGTATTTCGGCTTATGTTTCAAATGGCCATACACAAGGCCACCAAATGATTCGGATTTTTGATGGTAAGACCTCGCTCCTGTATTGTGGCGACGTGGTTCCCACGAGCAGCCATGTTCGTTTGGCCTGGGTTATGGGCTACGATCTCGAGCCCTTGCGTTTGATTTCCGAGAAAGAAAAAATCTTGGGCCGGGCCGCCGATGAAAACTGGTATCTTTACTTTGAGCACGATCCCTACTGCGATGCCGCCAAAATCTCGCGCAACGGTACTGACTTTGCCGTGCAAGAAAGACTTAATTTCGCTTAAGGGGGAAATCTGGAATACATCTTCCAAATAGCTAACACAATCATACTGCCATTCTGGCTGACCATGATTTTTCTTCCGAAATGGAAATTTACCGCCTGGCTTGCGAACTTTGTCTGGGTCCCGGCACTTTTGGCGATAACCTACACCGCTTTGATCCTGCCCGATCTTGATAAAATTCTACCTATGGTCGCCAAACCCGAGCTAGCCGCTCTGATTCAGGGTTTCCAATCGCCGCGAGCGATGACCGCTGGCTGGATTCATTATTTGGTGTTTGATCTGCTCATCGGCCAAAGCATTTATCGTCAAGCCCTTGCCCGTAGCCTGAATCCGCTGATCTCGGGGATGACCTTGTTTTTGACTCTGATGTTTGGCCCCTTGGGGTGGCTCGTGAGCCTTTTTAGCTTGAAATTCGGGGGGGCTCCGACTACTTTTTCGAAGAATTCATCGGTCCCGTAGCTCAGTTGGATAGAGCATCTCCCTTCTAAGGAGAGGGTCGTTCGTTCGAATCGAACCGGGATCGCCATTATTACTTGTCGCGTGGTTGCATGCCGGTCACCTATCTAACTCCAAATTTCTTCTCAATCTCAACCCCAAGACCCATTAAAAATTTAAAGGGCAATTCCGCACCGGCAAAAATGAAAATAAAATCATTAGGAAGAGTCAAAATTTCCTCGTTTTTTTTAATCATGACTTCTTTGGGCCGAATTTCAGATATCGACGAATTGTACCAGATCTGTACAAGATTATTTTTTTCCATTTTTGTGATCCGTAGAATATTGTCTTCATTGCAACGGTCAAACTGGTCGCTTCGAACCAAAAGATGAACCCTGTTTTTCCAGCGGGCTTCACCGAGCATTTGGGCTGCTTCGACACCAGCGTTCCCCCCTCCCACAACAACCACATCCATATCTTTATACTGTTCCGGATCCAGTAAATTGTAAGTAACCTTGGAACTTTCTTCTCCGGGTACTCCCAATTTGCGGGGACTACCGCGAACCCCCATCGCCAGGATAACTTTTTTAGTTAAATAGTCGCCCTGATTGGTTTTTACTCTAAAATTCTTACCGACTTTTTCTACGGTTTGGAATTGGGTTTGCTCTTGTATCTTTAATCCTGTTTTCCGGCGCACCTGATTCCATGAATCCAATAATTCTTCTTTCGAAACTTTGTTGGATTCGTATTTCATTTTTCCAACCAAAGGCAGATCAAAAGGGTGACTCATCACCACTTTCTGCCGAGGAAAATTGTAAACCGTGCCTCCAAACCCATTTTGTTCTAAAGTGAGATATTTTTTCTTTTGAGCAATTGCGACCAAAGTAGCTGCAAGTCCGGCCGGTCCAGCGCCCACCACCACCAAGTCAAAGTCAGCAGGTTCGGAAGAAGTTTTTGAAAGTGCATGGGTTGCAGCGGAAATTCCCTGCTTTACGGCATTTCGGATTAAACCCATGCCCCCAAGCTCTCCCGCAATATACAGTCCCGGCACATTGGTTTCGTAGTTCGTCGAAACTCGGGGTATATCCATTCCTCTGGCCTTTGTGCCAAAAACCAAACTGATCGCATCTACGGGACAAGCTCGTTCGCACTCACCATGACCGACGCATTTTGTTGGGCCCACCAACACAGCTTTGTTGTTAATCATTTTCAAAATATCACCTTCGGGACAAACTATGGTGCAGGCTCCGCACCCCGAACAGATCGCCGGATCTATTTCTGGATGTAGAGTCAGGGGTTCATTCATGTTGGCCTTCACCGCTTTTGCCAACATTTTTTTTGCAGCCTGATGTTGCTTTTCCTGCCGGAGAATTTTTAGCACCACAAAAATAAGGGCGAATCCAATAAATGTAATGAGCAAATGGTTCGCAAAGAATTGAAGAATTGAAATTAGATTCATGGCTTAGTTTTATCGGCTTTGACGAGACAAAATAAGACTGGTCGAAAGACCTGTTTCGATTTGATACGATCTCAGGGATCAATTTGGTAAAGCTTGGTTTTTTAACTGAGCCTTCCCTATTTTTATCCAGATAGGTTAGACTCAAGCAGTCTCGGATCTTTGGGTATTTCGATTAGTCCGTTTAATTTTGGGGGTTGTTCTTTGTCGGTGCTCCGCAATCGATTCATTCGAATCTTTCTATTTGCGGTGGCGATTCCGGTTTTTTTTCTTTTTCAAAATTGCGGCATTCAGCAGCCCGCGGTCGAAGATTCTTCTTTTAGTTCTATCTCTCCCGTTTTCCATAAAAATATGAACGAGAGTACCAAATGTTTGGATTGCCATTCGGGCTCCCGACCCCAAGTGCGAACCCTGAATTACACCTTTGATCACTCCAATCCCACTTGGGCAGCCCAAGATTGCATCACCTGCCATAGCAGCAAAGACACTTGGGGAGTTAGTTGGCTCAAAGCGCAGTTTCCCCATGACCCTATGCCGGCCACTTGCCTAGAATGTCATGGAAACCAAATGCCCCGGACAAATGTTTACATCAGCAACGACTCCGCTAGACCCTATCTCCACACGACCGGCGTGGAATGTTCTACTTGCCACACTAGCACCTCCAAATTTGATAAAGCCTCGGACTGGAGACCTGCCGGAGCTGAACCTACAGGCCTTGTGGGTAGCAAAACATTTGCGGTGAATCTGATTATACCCTCTTTTAATGGGGCCATTATGGTGCGGCCCAGCCCGGTCTCGAAAGTGCTGAAATTGGAAATAGACCACGGAGACAGCCAAGTCGGAAATTTGGCCTGCACGACCTGCCACGGTGGCGCGGCTTCGACTGGAGTTTTTCGGGGCGCTTTGTTTCATCGAAATATTGCTGCCAACCCAACAACCTGCGTTCAATGTCATACCAACGCTCGACCTGTAGGTGCTACCGGTAGCCAGTTTTTCATGAGACACGAAGCCGTCTTATGGAATTCAAATTCCATTGGTGCCGTGACTCGCGGGACAACGATGGTCGTAGGCACCGAATGTGCAACCTGCCATTTAAATACTCCTTCAATGCCGCAGTTTGGAAATTCTCCGGCTGCGGGATCACGACCGTTCTTTGGTGCAAGCTTTCACGGGAATACCTTAAACACGAGTCTTAGTTCGTGTCTCGATTGTCACGCCCACTCCAGACCCTCAGGTTCTGCGAATTTTACCGACGCCGTTTGGAGAAATAAAACGAACGTCGGAGCGCCCCCCTTCACAACTTTTGATCTGGGCCGACATGCTCCCAATGTTGACTGCGCCACTTGCCACCGGGCCCCGAGCACGGCGACTTCGACGATTGCAAGTTGGTCCGGCGGTTACTTTACCCACTCGGCCGCGACCACCAATTGTTTAAACTGCCACACTCCTTCCGGTATTACTTCGACGAATCATTCTGGTTACGCCTCCAATTGCACAACTTGTCATGTCGGCTCCACCGCAAGATTTCCAAATCCTGTGATCGCCGACTGGAAAGTGAACGTGACCGGAGGCGGTGTTCCTGCGGGAGTCATCGGGGAAAAGGTGATTGTGAACGCCGTGACTTGTACGGGAGTTCAAGCCTCTTTACCGAATTGCCAGCCATCCAACCCTAACGTGATTGCCAAAGGTTATGACCACTTAGTTAACACTGCCGGCGTTTCATGCGTAAATTGCCACGGTAGCGGGGCCCCTTCAATGGTCAACGGAAAATTCCATAGGGCTCCAGTTGGCGCTGTAGCTTGGACGGCTCCTGCCGCCGTAGATTTAACAAACTGCAATCGCTGCCATGATCCTGGCATTATCCCTGCCAATGTTTCAAATATTCGTGCTCTTGGAATCGTCGGGAGCCAGGCCAACAATGGAGCAGCGGCGAAACCATTTGCCGGAGTGGCGCATGCCAACACCCTTATCGCAGGACAACAGTGCTCGCAGTGCCATACGGCTCCGACGGCAGCCACTGGTTCTAATTGGAATATCGCCACTCAGATTCATGCCCGCTTTACGCCTGCGCAAATGACTTCGTGTTCAGAATGTCATTACA
>JAYUPS010000061.1:0-13852 GCA_043759945.1 Bdellovibrio sp. | reverse complement strand
TCCGTCACATTATTTACGCTTAAAAATCTGTCAGATCTCGACGGAACGGCCGCAAAGTTTTTTCTGTCGCCTTCTTCAAACGGAGCCACCCTTTATGGCAACCAACCCCGCGTGCGCTATTTTATAAATAAAAACGGGCAGGCAGTAATGACCGACGAACTGAGCCAGCACATTGTTACTTTGTACGCCCACATGGAGCGTCTGCAACAATTGGATGAACGGTTGGGTCTGGGACAAGTTTTGCGAAAGCCGCGCACCGTGGGAGTTCATGTTTTACAATCCAACGCCGCCAACAACACTGCTCTCTACAGCCCAAAATATGATGCTCTTTTGTTTTTGCCCTATGTCGGTAAAGATCTGCCGATCACGGTCAATGCGGGCGCCATAGCCCACGAACATTTCCACGCCTTGTTCCAGTCCATGGTCGGCAAAGAAACTCAAGTGAAAATTGATTCGATGGGTCTGGCGACAGGCCTGGTTTCCCATCCCGAAGAAAAAGAAGTGTCGGCCGCATTCGGTTTCATCGACGACGAAAAAATTATTTCGGAACTCGAAGAGCGCGCCCGTTACCATTCTTTTTTGCTGCGAGCGATCAACGAGGGTTTGGCTGATGTTTGGGGCTGGATCTACACCGGGGACACTAACTTTATTCAAAAAACCTGGACGAAGCTGAGCGAACGAAACATCGGATCAACGGCATCAAAGATTTCCAATCGCGAGTTTATTCGCGTTGTCAGTCTGCGCGCGACCGAAAAAGGCAAACAAGATATTACTCAGGCCTATGCCCTGGGAACAAGCTACGCGCGGGCGATCCGCTCGGTGTTCGATAAAAATCCGTCCCGGGAACTGGCGGCTTTTCAGATTATTACGCTTTTAAAAGATTTAAAAACCGAGATTTTGGGTTTGAACGAAACCACACTTCTCTCACCGTCGATTTTACTGGCGCTCATGGCAAACAAAGTCGAGACCAAAGCCGATTGTGAGCTTCTCTTGTCTTTCACGGTGGCCAGCGAAGTGGATGCGACAAAGTTTAACTGCACACGTTTTGCGGTTACCAATTGAAGTCCGCCCTGGGTCTTCTTTTTTTTCTGTTTTCGCTTCCCGCGCTGTGTGAAACAAAATTCACGGCCATGATGGGTTACGGCGTCGACGCGCGGGCCGAGCGCGATCAACAGCAAAGTGTGCTGCCACGTTATTGGAATTCGATTATTTTGGGTGCGGGCCATAAACCCTGGCTGGGACTTTTCGAATACTCCACTTTTTCGGAAAACTCCGGCAACGAAACCCTCTCGGTTTCTCGAAAAACTGAAACGGCTTTGCTTTGGGTTCAGTGGCACACCGAAGATGAATGGGATTTTCGACCTTTTGTTGGATTGGGGCTGGGGGGATATCGCGAGGTCACCGACAGCACCTTTTATACTGACACTCGGGTGGATCAGGGCGCTTGGACGGACCATGTTGCGGGAACCATGGGTTTGCGCTGGGCTCGTCTTTCACCCGTTTGGCTTTCGATCGAAGGCCGGGTGCATTCGAATAAATATCTGGATCCCAGTCCGATGCTAAGCGCTCTGCTGCGCATCGGTTTTGTCATCGAATAAAAGAAATCTAAATAAAAACTACTTTGTGATTTGCTGAACGATCGCCGACGGTACTTTTTTGTCGCTCACCATCTGGGCCATCATTAAGTCCGCTTCTTTTTTCGTGGCAAACAGACCCACGCTGACGCGGTACCAAGTTTTTGAAGCATCTCCGGCTTTGACTTTTGCTTCGACAAAGAAAGCGCTGTGGCCTTCTTTTTTCAAACGTTCGGTTTGTTTTGTGGCTTCTTCTTCTGTTGGGTAAGAACCCACCTGTACGGTGAATTTGCCGATGGGCGAAGAGGCCAAGTTGCGTGGCAAACTCGACGGGATCCGTGCCTTGCCCGGATCAACTGCGGGCGGCGCGACTTTTTTATCGGCGGCGATTTGTTGCGCGACTTTCATGGGTTGCTCAGTTGGTTTCTCAGCAACTTTCGCGGGAGCCTGGGTCGGCGATTCGGTTTTTGGTTCTGTCTTTAGCTCAGCCTTAGTTTCGATTTTTGGTTCAATTTTCGGTTCGGTTTTTGTTTCCGGCGTTGTGGTGTCATCGTCCGTAACAAATTCTTCGGCCAGCTTTGCAATTTCCTCGTCGGTCATCGAAGCGGTTTTAGTTTTTATATTGTCGGACGTCGGGAGTGAAGCAATCCCGCGTGTTTCACCTTCGGCGTTGCCGGGTTCAAATTTGGCTAAACGATGCTGGTTGTCGCTAAACTTTTTGCCGACAAAAGTTCCAATCGAAAATGAAAGCAGGCAAACAAATCCGACGAGAACAAGTTTGACTACCGCATCTGTTTTGGAACCATATCTTTCAATTGCCATAAACCCTCATTTTTTTGACTTTGCTTAAACGTTGAACCGTGCCCAAGTTTTATGGTAGCTTCATTCCGGTTCAGGGGTCAACGGTCGGGCCCAAGGTCGCGGCCAGCAACGGGGGAAACTCATGAATGTCGAACAGTTAACAGATCCGCAGAACCTGCGTGAAATCACATTAAAGGCCTTAATAGCTGCGCGAATGGGCCGAGAGGTGTTGCTCAGCTATTTTGGACGGGTCAAAGACGTTCAGGAGAAATTTCAAGCGGGTCTGGTTTCGGAAGCGGATAAAACTTCGGAGAAAGTCATCGAAGCCTATCTGAAAGCCCAGTTCCCCAAGTTCGATTTTTTGGGCGAAGAATCTGCTCCGGAGGATCTGAAAAAAGCTTCGGAATCGGATCGACCCCAATGGGTTTTAGACCCCTTGGATGGAACAACAAACTACATCTATGGTTTTCCTGTCTTTGCAGTCAGTCTGGCTCTTCAATATCGCGGACAGGTCCTGGTCGGTGTCGTGGACGCACCCTTGTTGGGAAAAGTCTATTGCGCTTGGAAAAAAGGCGGCGCCTTTTGCAACGGTGAAAAGTTGCAGGTTTCGACGTGCGGACAAATTAATAAAAGTTTGCTTGCGACCGGTTTTTTTTCCGAAGTTGAAGATGAACTTAAGCTGCAACTTGGCATTTTCGAAAAAGCCATTCGCAAAGCCCGAGCGATTCGTCGCGCCGGTTCAGCGGCGTTGGATTTGTGTTGGGTTGCGAGCGGAGTCTTTGACGGTTACTGGGAAAAGAATTTGAAACCCTGGGATGTTGCCGCGGGACTTTTGATCGTGCAGGAAGCTGGCGGAGTCATCACGAATTTCAAAGGCGAACCTTACAATCTTTTTATGGATTCCATCGTCGCGGGAAATTCGACCATGGTCGAGCAGATTTGCAGCCTGACCCGAACGTCAGTTTGATGACGTTGTAACAAAATATCTCAGTCAAAATCTCGCCTAGGACCTAAGTAATTCCAATCCTTTGATCGGGAATTTTTCGTTTTCTTTCCTAAAATTCTTGGTTTTGGTCGGGGAACTTTAAACAGAAAACGACGTAGCTTCGACGTTGGTCTGTGTGGCACTGCCATTGCTTTAACGCTGATTGGATCAATAGTTCGTTAACAGGAGGACTAAGTGGCAGCCGACGACAACGCAGCAAAAGAAACCGCTGCCGCAGGTGGTGGTGGCGGCAAACAGAATATGATTCTGGTTGGACTCGCCGTCGTCAACATGGCGGTAGTGGGTACGGTGGGGTTTATGCTTTACAAAGGCCGTCAGAAAGATGCGGCCCAGCCCAAGATCGAGCATGTGATCGAAGGCGAAAGCCAAGCTCAGGAAGCCGAAGCGCGCGAAGACAAGCTAACTAAGACTCCGGTTGTGCCTTTGGAAACTTTCATCGTTAATTTGGCCGGCAGCAAAGGTCGCCGTGTCTTCAAGGTAGATCTTGAACTGGAAGTGACCGACAAAAAAGTTGTCGACGAGATCGAACAACGAAAAGCGCAAATACGGGACATCATCATCATTATACTTTCCGGCCGTACTTACGACCAAATCTCGGCAAAAGAAGGCAAAAATCAACTGCGCGATGAGATCAAGGACACCGTGAATGCGTTTCTGGCAAAGGGCAAAATCAACAACGTCTTCTTTACTAATCTTTTGTACAACTAACGGGGACCCACGATGAATCAAGTTTTATCTCAAAGTGAAGTCGATGCCCTGTTAGCGGCGGTTTCTGAGGGCGAAGTCGGAACTCCGGAAAGCAGTTCTCCTTCGAGCGGCGGTGGCGGGGGCAGTTCCGGGGGCGGAGGATCTTCCCGCATCATGGGCGGTAATGGCAAAGAAGACAAAGTGGTCGTGACTTACGATCTGACGAGTCAGGATCGAATCATTCGCGGTCGCTTGCCGCAGCTTGAAGTGATCTACGAGAAATTTATGCGGTCCTTTCGCGTTTCGCTTTCTTCGGCGCTGCGAAAGATTGCTTCGATTACGATTGCCTCGACTGATTTTTTGAAATTTGGAGAGTTTATCAACACGCTTCCTATGCCCACGTGCATGAGTGTCTTGCGTTTTCACAATTTGCGGGGATCGGCACTTTTGGTGATCGAAAGCAAATTGGCTTATGCCCTGGTCGACAGCTTTTTTGGGGGCGCCGATCGACCCTACACCAAAATTGAAGGCAAAGATTTTACCCAGATCGAACTTTCTATTGTGCAAAAAGTGGTGGGCCTAGCGATAGATGATCTGGAGCAAGCTTGGGAAAGTGTCGAGAAGATTGGATGTTCTTTCGTTCGCACCGAGGTCAATCCTCAGTTTGTGGGAATTGTTCCGCCGACCGACGTGGTCATCGCGTCGACTTTTGACGTCGAATTGGAAAACGCAAACGGGACCATCACGATTGTGATTCCTTACGCGACAATTGAGCCGATCAAGCAAAAGCTTTCCTCGGGTTTCCAGATCGAGTCCGATCAGACAGACAAAAAACTTTGGACTTCAATTATTCACGAACAGCTCATGGAAACAGACTTAAATTTGCAGGTCGCTTTGGGCGAATCTCAAATTTCGTTGGGTGATATTATGAAATTGAAAATCGGCGATGTCATTCCTTTGGATCAAGATTCGACGGGAGAGTTCGACGTTCAGGTTGAGGGCGTTCGAAAGTTTAAAGGCTACATGGGGGTCCATCACGGATCCGTGGCCATGCAAATTACCAGTGTTAATGAAGCGAAATAAAGGACTTGAGGGGGAATCATGGCAGATCAGTTTGAACAACTCGCAGAAAAATTAGCGGCCGAAGCCGAATCAGCGCCCGACATGAGTTCGGCCGGTGGTGGTGGTGGTGGTGGTGGTTCATCAATGTCGGACGAAGCCATTTTAAAAGACAAGAATCTTCAAATGATTTTGGATATTCCTTTGCGGGTCACCGTCGAACTGGGACGAACCAAAATGCCCGTCAGCGAACTGTTGAATTTGGGGCAAGGTTCGGTCATCGAGCTGAATAAATTGGCGGGCGAACCGATGGAGGTTTTCGTCAACGACAAACTGATCGCCCGCGGTGAAGCCGTGGTGGTGAACGAAAAGTTTGGAGTTCGTTTGACGGACATTATTTCAACTCGGGAACGTGTGGAGCAGTTAAAATAATGAAAGCCCTTATTCTAAGCTTCATCTTATTTGCGGGTTCGGTATCTTTTGCAGAAGCCGTAACAGAGGACCAAATTCCGCTGGCCACCAGCGAGGCTGCGATCAAAGCGGTCGAGCCCAGCTCCAGCAGCAAGGTTCTTTTGGGAATCGGATTATTTGCAGGATTTTGTATTTTGGCTTTGTTTGCGTTTAAGAAATACAAACACAAAGATTTAAAAGCGCAGCAGTTTCAAATGAAAGTGTTAAGCCAATTTCATTTGAGCCCACGCAAAAGTTTGGCGGTGGTGCAAGTGGCCGGTGAATCCATATTGTTGGGGGTCACCGATCACCATATTTCAATGATCAAGTCCTTGAGCCTGATGGACGAAGACTTTGACGGCGATGTTCCCAAGAATTTTGAGTCGGTATTTTCGGGCAACAAGCAAAAAGATGCAGAACCCGAGCCCGAATCTTATTCCATGCAACGTATTCAAGACGTGGTTAGCAATAAAATTAAGAGCATGAGGTCCCTGTAATGATGACTAAAAGGGGACTTCTTAAATTTCTACCCCTGCTTGGAATTGGATTTTTAGCACTGCCGGCCCTGGCGCAGATGACTTTGCCCTCGGTGCAATTGGGATTTAAATCGACCGACAATCCCAATGAAGTCGTCAACGCAATTAAAATTATTTTGGTTTTGACCGTCTTGACACTGGCTCCCGCAATTTTAATAATGATGACAAGCTTCACGCGCATCATCATTGTTCTTTCATTTCTGCGCCAGGCCCTGGGCGTGCAGCAGATGCCGCCGAATCAGTTGCTGGTGGGTCTTTCACTCTTCTTAACTTTTTTCATAATGGGTCCAGCGTTCAAAGACATCAACGAGAAGGGAATTCAACCTTATCTCGCGGGCAAGGTGTCTCAGGAAAAAGCACTCGAAGAAACACTCACCCCACTCCGAAAGTTTATGCTGACTCAAACTCGCCCCGCCGATCTTACTTTATTTATGAAATTGGGTCGTGTCCAGGGAGCAAAGACCTTGGCGGACGTTCCGACCCTGGTCCTGGTTCCAGCCTTTGTGATTTCAGAATTGAAAACCGCTTTTCAAATTGGTTTTGTCATCTTTCTACCTTTCTTAGTTATCGACATGCTGGCTGCCAGCGTTTTGATGGCAATGGGGATGATGATGCTTCCGCCGGTGGTTATCTCGCTTCCCTTAAAAATTATGCTTTTTGTTCTAGTCGATGGTTGGTCTTTGATCGTCGGGTCCATGGTCAATAGCTTCGGGGGTCCCTTATGACGGAAGATTTAATTATTCAGTTGGGACAAGAAGCTTTAAAGACAACTGCAATGCTCTCAGCTCCGGTGCTGGTCAGTACGCTGGTGGTGGGATTAATTATTTCCATCTTTCAAGCACTCACCCAAATCAACGAGGCCACGCTGACCTTTGTGCCAAAGATGATCGTGGTTGCCTTGGTAATAGTCATCGCCGGACCCTGGATGCTCGACGTGATGAAGAGCTTCACCTTTCAACTTTTTTCTAACCTTCCCGCCTACGTGAGGGATTGATGCTTCAGCAAATGTTCGGTTTTCCCGAAGGACAAATTCTGGGATTCGCTCTGGTGCTCTTGCGTATGATGAGCTTCACCATGGCGATGCCAATCATCGGGACACCCCAGGTTCCGACCAGCGTGAAGATTTTGTTCCCTTTGGTGATTTCGGTCTTATTGCATCCCGTGGCCCTGACCCATTCGACATCGGTTCTTCCCATTGACGAACAAGTCATTTTGCTTGCAGGTCGGGAAGTTCTCATCGGAGTCTTTTTAGGATTCTTCGTGCGTATGTTTTTCTTTGCCGTTTCTATCGGTGGGGAAATCATCAGCACGGCTTCCGGCTTGGCCTCGGCTCAGGTGTTTAATCCTGCGATGGGGACAAACTCGGGCATCATGGAGCAGTTTCAGTTGTTGATCGCGACTTTATTATTTCTGGCGATCAACGGGCATCATTTTTTTATCGAGGGAATTGCAAAAAGTTTTGAAATTCTTCCGATCGGAAATTTGGGATTTAACTGGAATGTTTTTGCCTCCGTCGGGGGAGTTCTACAGACGGTGATGGTGATGGGATGTCAGTTGGCAATGCCGATCACCGTGTCGATGCTCATCACGCATTTAACCATGGGAATCGTGGGTAAAGCAGTTCCACAAATTAACGTTTTAATGACCAGTCTTCAAGTCACGATTCTGGTGACCATCGTTGTACTTACAATTTCAGTTCCTATGACGGCCTCGACCATGAACAACATGCTCGGCGAAATGATGGGACAGTTTAGTCGTGTTTTAAAAACGTTTTAGAAAAATAGTTTAAAAAAATCAGAGGATTATGTCAGAGGCACAGAACGACGAAAAAACAGAAGAAGCAACACAGACCCGGCGGGATGATTACCGCAAACGGGGTCAAGTCGCTTCCAGTCGTGAGCTTGGAACGGCCATCTTCTTGTTGGTGGGTGCCGGGCTTATTTTTGGACTTTCCAAAATGTTCTTCGCGGAGATCTTTGAATTATTTCAAGCCAGCTTTGGGATCAATTTGGTGGCCGCGGTAAAAACGGGCGACATGATGCAAGCAAGTGTGTTGGCGGGGACTAAATTTGCATTGATGGCCCTGCCGGCTTTGGGAATCTGTTTTTTGATCGGAATCGTCTCTCAAGTCGTGCAAGTGGGATTTTTGCAAGTGGAAGACGCGCTCACGCCAAAATTTGAACGGTTGGATCCGCTGGGGGGTCTTAAGCGTATCTTCAGTCTCAAAAATTTGGTTGAGGGACTTAAATCCATCCTGAAAGTCGGCCTGGCCTTTGGCGTCGGTTACTTGGTTTTGAAATCTGAATTTATTCGTTTGCCCTACTTGATGAATCTCGGCGTCGCGGAAGCTTTTGTTTATATCGGCGGTATCGCCGTTCGCTTATTCGGTTGGATCGGGGCCACCATGCTTGTGCTCTCAGCTGCCGATTATTTTTTTCAAGCTTGGGATCTTGAAAAACAAATGATGATGACCAAACAAGAGGTCAAAGAAGAAGCCAAGTCCCGCGAGGTTGACCCAATGGTTAAATCGCGCATGCGCAAGATTCAGCGCGACCTGGCAAACCGGCGCATGATGCAGAAAGTTCCTACCGCCGATGTGATCATTACGAATCCCACGCACATCGCGGTGGCCCTGAAGTACGATGACGGTTTGCCTGCGCCTCAGCTGATCGCCAAGGGGGCAGACCTGGTCGCCGAGCGCATTCGGGAGCTCGCCAAAGAGCACAATATTCCGATCATTGAAAATAAACCCCTGGCACGGACGATATTTAAAAGCATGAAACTGGGCCAAGTGATACCGCGGGAGCTTTACGTCGCGGTCGCGGAAGTCCTGTCTTACGTCTTTAAGTTGAAAAGAAAGTTGAAACGGGGTTCCAGGTGAACGACATTTTTCAATTTATAAAACGATACGAAAAGTTCACGAAGAACACCGATCTGCTGGTGGCGGTGGGCGTTTTGGTCGTGATGGCCGTAATGGTGATTCCGCTTCCGGCCATTTTCATTGATTTGGGCTTAGCCTTTTCTTTGGCAAGTTCCATTTTGATTTTGTTGGTCTCTATTTACGTTACAAAAGCGCTCGAATTTTCGGTTTTCCCTTCGCTGTTACTTTTGACCACGCTTTACCGCTTGGCCCTGAATGTAGCGACAACGCGACAAATTTTAACTCACGGTCACGAGGGACCCAGTTCCGCCGGGGAAATGATCAATGCCTTTGGTAACTTCGTTATCGGTAGCAATTACGTAATCGGTCTCGTGGTGTTTGTCATCTTGGTGATAATCAACTTCATCGTTATTACCAAAGGTTCGGGGCGCGTCGCCGAAGTTGCCGCTCGCTTCACCTTGGATGCGATGCCCGGTAAACAAATGGCTATCGATGCCGATTTGAATTCGGGTTTGATCAATGAAACAGAAGCGCGACGTCGTCGTAAAGAAATTGAATCTGAAGCGGATTTCTACGGATCCATGGATGGTGCCAGCAAGTTCGTGCGCGGGGATGCGATCGCCGGCATTATCATTGTTGTGGTTAACATCGTGGGTGGTTTGCTCGTGGGCGTCCTGCAAAAGGGCCTGGATATTTCGACGGCGGCAAAATACTACGTTACTTTGACTATCGGTGACGGCCTTTTGGGGCAAATTCCAGCTCTGATTATTTCGACCGCAGCCGGTATCGTGGTCACGCGAAGTTCGCGCAGTGAAGAGAGCATGGGCGGCGAAATGGTCAGCCAGCTTTTTGCCAAGCCTCGAGCTTTGTATATTTCGTCCACCGTCATTGGACTGATGGGTCTTGTGCCCGGTCTTCCGCTGTTCCCGTTTTTGACAATGTCCGGAATGCTCGGCGGAATCGCTTGGACCCTGGGTCAGTACAAAGCCGAAGAAGTGGCCAACGAGAAAAAGCGGCTGGATGACATTGCTGTGGGTCCGAAAAAAGAAAATATTGAAAGCTTGCTGCCGCTGGACATGATTGAACTCGAAGTTGGCTATGGACTTATTAATGTCGTGGAAAATGACCAGTCGGGAGATTTGCTCGAGCGCATTTCAAGCATACGTAAACAGTTTGCTTTGGACCTGGGGATTATTGTTCCCAGCGTGCACATTCGCGACAACTTGCAATTGCAGTCAGGCGAATATCGCGTGCTTATCAAGGGCAACCGGGTTGGTGGCGGCATTTTACGACCCGACTCATTGATGGCGATGGATCCCGGGAACGTGATCGACAAAATGGACGGGATTCCGACCAAGGAACCTGCATTTGGTTTGGACGCGCTTTGGGTTCCCAACACACAGCGGGAGCAAGCCGAAATGGCCGGCTACACCGTGGTGGATTTGCCAACGGTCATGGCAACCCATTTGACCGAGATCACACGTTCCCACGCGCACGAGTTGCTGGGACGCCAAGAAGCCACGGCCTTGATCGACAATTTAAAGAAGACTCATCCGAAAGTGGTCGAAGAACTGATTCCGGATCAAATGTCTTTGGGTGCAGTGGTTCGGGTCCTGCAAAGTTTATTGCGGGAACAGGTTTCTATCCGAGATTTGCGGTCTATTTTTGAAGCCTTGGCCGATGAGTGCACGCGCACCAAAGACGTCGAACTTTTAACAGAGGCCGTTCGAAAATCGATGTCGCGCACGATCACCGCGAAATACATGCAAGACTCTCCGTCGCTACCTGTAATGACTTTGCATCCAAATATTGAAGAACTGGTTTCAAACAGTCTTCTGCAAACAGAGCAGGGCGTGCAATTGGTCATGGATCCCGCAACCGCTCACGGATTGATCTCCGAAATTGCTCAAACGGTTGAGGCCCATCCCGAAATCGCAAGCCAACCGATCTTGCTGACGAGCCCAACGGCCCGCCGTCATCTTTACAAATTAACTTCTCGCTTCATTCCACAGTTAATTGTGCTTTCTCATAACGAGTTAGCCCCAGAAGCGAACGTGCGTTCAGTTGGAACAGTGGAGATAAGCAATGCAGGTTAAAAAATTCGAAGCCAGGTCCATGAAGGAAGCCTTAGAAATGGTAAAACGTCAGCTCGGCCCCGACGCGATCATCTTGAGCGCTAGGGACCACGGCAATCGGTTTGGCCTGGTGGGCGATGGTTCCGTCGAAATTACGGCCGCGGTCTCCGAGGAGACTTTGCAGAAAAAGAAATTTACAGAGTCGCGTATGAAGCCGGATATCAAGGAAAAATTTCTGGCCAGTCCGGCCCGCAAACAACGACAAATTATGGATAACTTTGTGGATAGCTACCAACGGCAAGAAAGAAACGCCGACAGAAATGCCGACAGAAATGCCGACAGAAATGCCGAAAAGAGTACCGAGAAAATGCAGGCCAGGCCGGCGACGAACATGCGCTACGTTGACATTCACGATGATCGCCAAGTGGAAGTCGAGGCCAACTTGGCCGAAACACGCATCAAAGAGGCCGCTTCAAAAGCTTGGGATGCCTTACGCCGGGGTGAGGTTCTTGAGCCGGTCCGTCAAACTGCGGCGGCGCCCTATCCCGCAGACTACTTGGCCCTTAAATCAGAACTTGAGAGTCTTCGAAAAGTATTTAGCGAGTTCAACAAAGTTCCGCAAAGCTTTGCCGGTCAACATCCGGGCTCGCAACACGGATTGACCTACGATTTCAGCCCGTGTTTTGAAAAGCTGATTCAAGCCGGCTTGAGCGAAGACATCGTCGTAAATTTATTGACCGAAGCCCAGGAGAACTTGCCCAAAGCCAAACACAAAAGCAAAGGTCTGATCGAAGGCTGGGTTGCAAAACGCATCTTGGATTCCACCGAAGTGGTGGCCGATAAGCCAAAATCAAGGGTGCAGTGTTTCTTTGGTCCTCGCGGAAGCGGCAAGACTTCGTCGCTTATAAAACTCGCAAGCCAAGCGGTCATTGAAAAACACAAATCCATCGCGTTGCTAACGACCGACACGATGAAAGTGGGCGCCGTTGATCAAATGCGAATCTACTCGCAAATTCTGAATGTTCCCTTCGGAATCGTAAAACGCTCGCAAGACTGGAGTTACTTCCTGGAACAGCTGCGCGAAGTCGACATGATCTTTTGCGATTTTCCCGGTCTGTCGCTGCGGTCGTCCGACGAGCTAAGCCTACTGAAATCTTTGCTCCCGATGAATGCCGTGGTGGAATCCCATCTCGTGCTGTCCGTGGTCGCCAAAGACTCGGACATCGAAGAGATCTCTCGTCGTTACAACCAAGTTAACTTCGATAGTCTGATCTTCAACCATTTGGACGAGGCCAGCAATCACGGGTCCATTTACAATGCGATGAAACACTTTGAAAAACCTTTGCACAGCTTTGGCGTTGGACCCCGGTTGCCAGAAGATGTCGAAGGAGCAACCAAAGAACGCGTCTTGGATTTAATTTTTAAACTCACAAAACTTAAGCGAAATCAGGAGTAACTTTCTATGGCAGCGATTCCCAGCCTGACAAAAACCCTTAGCATAACCTCTGGCAAAGGCGGCGTCGGTAAAACGACGATTGCCTGCAATTTAGCTTACAATCTGGCCGAGCGAGGCAACCGCGTCTTGGTTTTAGACGGAGATTTCGGATTGGCGAATGCGGAAATTCTTTTTGGAACCACGCCGCGGGGAAATATCCTGGAAGTCATCCAGGCTGAAAAAGAGCTTTCCGAAATCATTACCCCGGTTTTGCCGGGTGTTGATTTAATTTCTGGGGGGCGGGGCATGACCGAATTCAATCGCTTAACTCCCTTCGAGCGCAAGGGTTTGGTCGACTCGGTTTCTTTCTACGAATACCAATACGATTATTTGCTGATCGATACGGCCCCCGGAATTTCGGACAACGTTTTGTATCTAAACTCGGCCGCGCAAGAAATAATGGTTGTTGTCACACCGGATGCGGCCTCGCTCGCCGACGGCTATGCCTTGATTAAAGTTTTGAACAAGGAATTCAAAGAAAAACACTTCGCGGTGGTTTGCAATATGGTTCGCGACGAGGCCGATGGCTTTGCCTTGTTTCAGCGGTTCAGTGAAGTGGCTCAAAGATTTTTGTCCCTAAGCCTGGATTACTGGGGATCCATTCCCGTCAATTCATTAATTAAGAAATCTTCGATCCAGGCTCGTCTCGCGCTGAAACACGAACATTGTGAAGAAATTCGTCAAACTTTTGGTCAAATTTCGTCTCAAATGAAATCAAAACTGGCCCCAGGATTAGGCAAGACCAATAAGGCCGGTCTTCAATTTTTCTGGGAACAGGTCGTGGGTGTAGCTTAAGACGAATTGGACTTTTCGATGAAATCACCTTTCTGTTACACTTGAACCTGAGGTCGCATGGCAAAGAATGTCGCTGCTATTAAGAAATACAAGGATGAACCTAAGAAGCTTACTCAGAGCGAGAAAGACAAACTCGTTGTTGAGTATGCTCCTTTGATTAAATTCATCGCGCAGAAAATTGCCGTTCGGCTGCCCGCAAATATTGAATTGGATGATTTGATTTCCGCCGGCGTAATTGGTTTGATGGATGCCATCGACAAGTGGGATCAGTCTCGCGACAACAAATTCAAGACCTACGCCGAGTTCCGAGTTCGGGGAGCGATCCTGGACGAATTGCGGGCTCAAGACTGGGTGCCTCGTTCGGTTCGCGACAAAGCAAAACTTTTGGATCGCACGATGGTTCAGCTGGAAGCCGAGCTTGGCCGGGTGGCAACCGACGAAGAAGTCGCCAAAGCGCTCGACGTATCGGTGGACGATTTCCATGATCTCTTAA
>JAYUPS010000060.1:0-2053 GCA_043759945.1 Bdellovibrio sp. | reverse complement strand
CGACCCATCCCGGGCAACAATCGAAAGTGTCGCGTTCGTTGTTTGAGCGTTGGTCGACAAATTAATTGTTCCCGCGGTGTTGGTGACAACCATCCCGTTTGAAAAAGTCAGAGTGCCCAAAGTAAATCCGGAACCGTTGCCGATCAAAAGTGCGCCGTTGGTCGCAGTCGACCCATTCAGTCCCGTTCCGCCCTGAGCCACGCCCAAAGTGCCGGCGATGGAACTGAAATTTACAGAAATCGCACTTGATCCCGCGCTGATGATTCTACCGAAAGCATCAAAGCCGATTACTGGAATGTAACTGGCTGATCCCACCGTTCCGGCGGTTACTGTCGAAGTCAGTGAAATCGTCCCGCTTGTCGTGATGGATCCACCCGAAAGACCCGAGCCCGCAACAACTTGAGAGACATAGACCGAACCTGGAGACGCAGTTGCCGAAATCTGAATTCCGCCGGATGAATTTGTGATTGTAACGTTGGTTCCGGCCGTTAAAGTTGCGATCGAAAATCCCGTTCCGTTTCCAATCAGCAACTGCCCGTTTGTGGCCAAAGTTCCAAACGTTGAGAGCGCCAAAGTTCCCGAAGTAATTTTTGAAGCATCAAGACCAGGAATGTCGTTAACAACAAGCGAGCGAAAGCCGGGAGCTGCTGCGCCACCCGAAACGGGTCCCGCAAATACGGAGTTCGCAGTTTGAGTGCCCAAAGCAAAAACAATCGTGCCAGAACTGGTCACAGCCCCTGAGCTTGAAGAAAAAAGTGAACCCGGAAGCCGAACATCAACGCTGGAAACCCCCGCCACTGCGGCGGCTCCGGGCACCCATTGATCCAAAATCGCATTGTAAATCAAAGTCTGGCCGGCGGTGGGCGCGGTCGCAGCTAACGGAATCCCGCGCAGGGCTAAACTTGAAACGGCCTCGCGTGCGAACGGGACACTTTTGATATTCATGATCGGAACCGTTTGCGCTCCAGAACCATCGTTAAAAACAACGAGCAACGTGCGATCATCGTCGGCGTTGGGAATAAAATCAGTTCCTGCGCTGCAACCCGGAAGACCGCTCAGCGTTTGGGAGTTTTGAAAAACCGAAGCAAACCCGTGTGTTCCGGCCGCAAAATTAGTTCCCTCGCCGACTTTGGCGGTCAGAGCTCCTCTGGATCCGGTCATGTCGATGGTTTGATTTTCGGTCCACAAAATACAATTGTTCGGCGAGCGCACGACGAATTGAAAATTGACAATGCCCTCGAGAGAAGAGCCATCGGGCTTTAAAATTCGACCCTGATAGGTAATTGCCGAATTGCTCGCGCCCAACGCCGACGCGCTAAAAAAATACAAAGATCCAATCAGGAAGAGCAATTTGAGAAAAACCATTGGTTACTACTGGCTTATCGGCCAGGAGCGCTGCATTCCGCAGTTCGATTCTCAGAATAGGGCGAGAATTGTTTAGTTTGTGTGAAATCTCAGATTAAGACGTTTTCTAGAGTGTCCCTTGGACGATCACATCGTCTTTGGTTTGGAGCGACGTGATTTTTCCGATCATGTGGTCGATCCAGATGCCACCCGACAGAGGCGAACTCTTTAGGGCTTTCTCGGTTTCGGAAAGCACGACCATCACTTTTTCGATGCGAGCTAGCGTCCAAAATTTAACCTGGCGCTGATAATCGTTTAAAAAATACGGCGGCACCTGAGCGTGGCTCGCCAACCGAGCGCCTGACAAACCCTGCTCAAGACCCAAATGAACAAGTGCCAAAATTCGAAAATGCCGGGCGGTCAGAGCGACAATACCCACTTCACTTTCGCCTTGCTCCAATAGTTTTGCGGCCTGAATCAGCGCGCTGCTTTTATCGCCCAGAGCTAAAACCCCCGCCAACGAAAAAATATTTTCTTCGCGACGATCCGAAACCGAAGCCTCGACGTCTTCGACTAAAATTTCCGTGCGCGATCCCAAGTAGCTGCGCATTTTTCGCAGCTCGCCCTCGATTTCTAAAAGCGAGCTTCCGACTTTGCGATGAAATATTTCAAGCGCCTGGGATTCGATTTCCAGACCCAACCCCTTGGC
>JAYUPS010000059.1:0-5004 GCA_043759945.1 Bdellovibrio sp. | reverse complement strand
AGAATTTTCCGATTCGGGGCTCCCAGTTCTCTTCTTTCTCAAAGTCTTTGTTTCAGCGCCGAGTTATCGATTATCCCGGTCATAACCCTTTGGCCGCGGTTGTTTATTTGGCAATGTGGTCCTTGGTATCCGGCCTGGCCCTGACCGGCTGGATGATGAGTTGGGAACAGTACTGGGGAGAAGAATGGCTTGAAAGTTTGCACCGAAATCTTTCAAACAGTTTGGTGATTCTCATTGTTTTGCACCTGCTTGGAATTTTTCACGATGCTTTTCATTTCAAAAGGGCCACATGGATGGGAATGATCAATGGCAAGAAACAGAAATGAAGAAACAGAAATGAAGGATCCTAAATATTTTCCTATCGAACGGGGCCTTTACGAAGTGGGTCCCGGGCTGAAGCCTTTGGGGACTGATCTTGGTCAGGGCGTCTTTGATAAAAAAGTCTTTCAGATCGATTCGCAATTTTTAAAAGCGCGCGAAAATAAAATTCTATGCTGGAAAGAAAATCGTCAGAAATACATTCTACGGCATGAATTTTCCGCAGACGATGAAGCCAAGGTCGCTAAAGTTGTTTTTGAGATTTTGCGCAACGAGTACCCCGACAAATTTATTTTCGATCCTCTGACCAGAAATTTGTTATGTCGGCAAAGTCTCGATCAAATAACCTTGGACGCTGGTTTTAGGCTTCAAGGTTTTAAAAGCCCAACAGAACACCTGAAACCCGAAACCTTGCTGGAAGCACTGTTGCTTCAAGTTCAAGAAGATATGGCGATCACACTCCGGACCTCGCCTGAAGTTGACTACCTGGCTTATCTGAATTTGTGCAGCGCCAGTCATTGGTCTCCGGCAGACAAAATAGGCAAAAGCTTCGGTAAAGTTCATGCCCCAATTCCGGGAAATGAGAAGCTGGTGAAGGCTTCAAAAAATCTCGTGGAAGCCATGATTGCGAAGGGCCCCTTCGTGCGCTTTGTCTGGAGCTTTGTGACGGACACGCGTTTGAACCATCATCCCGAAGCTCCTCGCGGGGAAGATCCGATTTTATGGAAAGGGCGATCTTTTGATGCTTCCGCCGAGAATCCTTTTTTTCTAAGGGTGGAACGGCAGGTGACCTGGGGGCTTCCCCAGGACCAGCTCTCGATATTTACGATTCGAATTTCATTTCTCTCAGGCTTGGAGATTAAATCTAATCCGGCATGGAGGGAACAGTTGCGGCTGGCTCTTCAGAGCATGACGCCAGAGTCCCGTCAGTACAAGGGCGTCGCTCACTGCTTTGACAAACTTATTGGTTTCTTAAGCTGAACCTTTTATTTCACTGTGACTTCAATGGTCTCGGCAAAATCAGGTCCGTAGGATCTGTGCGCGCCATCGGCAAATTGCAAAGTCAGTTTGTATTTGCCCGGCGCAAGTTTGACCTCGGCTTCGGTTTGCGCTTTTCCGTAATGGATGTGCTTTTCATCGGCAGGAATGGGCTGCCCTTTGGGTATGGCTCCCATATTCACGATTAAGTGATGATGTCCCGAAGTGGTTTCATCCGCGTTTTCTCCGGCGGGCCGAAGCTTGATACCCTCGGCTTTCATTTTTACTTTAAAGGGACTTTGAACGGTTTCGCCATTTTTTGGGGCGACAAAACTAATTTTGGGCGCGGTCATTGCCAGGGCGATCGTTGGAACTAAGAACAACTGAATCATAAAACCTCCAGGACCTGTAATGTAATTCCCTGTGAGGGCTCTGTCATTGACGAACATCCTGCAATAAGCGAAACCCAACCCGTGAAGTTTAACAATTCCTACCAAAATTTGGGACCCGACTTTTCTCAAGAAGTGAAGAGCGAGCCGTTGCGGCAGGCGAAATGGCTTATTCATTCCCCCGCTGCTTTCCAGGCTCTGGACGTGAACTCCGTACATCCGGGGGAATGGCTTTCGTGGCTCAACGGCGAAAGTCACAAAATCGGCGATCAACGCCGTTCGCAAGTCTACGCCGGTCATCAGTTTGGAGTCTGGGCCGGTCAACTGGGGGACGGGCGGGCTCTCAGTCTTGGCGAAGTTGTAAATATAAAAAACGAGCGGTGGGAAATACAAACCAAAGGCTCAGGAATGACGCCCTTTTCCCGGTTTGCGGATGGCAAGGCGGTCCTAAGATCTTGCGTCCGAGAATTTTTGGCGTCGGAAGCTTTATTTTGTTTGGGGATTCCCACCACAAGGGCTCTTGCCGTACTGACCGGAGAGGGTTTGGTTCAGCGAGAGACTATGGAAAAAGAAGCGGTGTGCGTTCGCTTGTTGCCGACCAATGTTCGTTTTGGGACTTTTGAATGGTTTGCCTGTCGGGGAGATCAAGATTCGCTTCAAAAATTAAGTCGGTATTGCACGGAAGTGCTCTTGAAAATGCCGGAGCTTTCCCTCAGAGCTTTTTTTGCCGAAGTTGTGTCCCGAACCGCCAAGATGTTGGCTCACTGGCAGGCCTTTGGATTTTGTCACGGGGTTATGAACACAGACAACATGTCGATTTTGGGCGTGACGTTGGATTATGGTCCCTATGGATTTATGGAAAACACCGATTTAAATTATATCTGCAATCATTCCGATCATCAGGGACGCTACAGCTATGGGAATCAGCCAGCTGTGGCGCTTTGGAACCTGAAGCGACTGGCCGCCGTTTTTCATTTTATGGATGAGAATTTAAATCTGGAACCGGAATTAGCTCGATTTATTTTGCAGTTCGAAGAAAAATATTTCGCGCTCATGAGCTCAAAGCTTGGAATAGGTCCGGGGGAACCAACGACTGAAAAACGGGAAGTGATTGTAGAACTCCTGCAACAGATGCAAAAACAAAATCTGGATTTTACGTCGACGTTTCAAAAATTTTCGACCGAGGATTGGCAAAATTTAGAGGACGTAGAATGGCTCAAGCGGTACGAAAAACTGCGCTTGGTCCCGGGCCAAAAAAATCCCCGCTACGTTTTAAAAAACTACGTCGCCGAACGGGCCATTCGGGCCATAGAAGATCACCAGGACAAATCTGTTTTAGAAATGGTTTTTGAAGTTTTGCAGGCTCCGTATACCGAACGGGCCGGCCTGGAGTGGTGGTCGGGACCCTCGCCTGAAAACGAACGCTGCTTGTCTGTGAGCTGCTCTTCATGATTAGTACTGCGTGAAAGCCATGTACTGGGGCAGTACGACGTCGGCAAAATTAAACAAGGTTCCATCAAAGGTCACGAGCACGATGCGGGCAGAGCCAGACTCTGCCACGTAGACATTTCCGGCCGGATCCACAGCAATGCCGGTGGCCCCCCGAAGTCCATCAGCCACGGACACTTGGCCCGAAGAATTTTTTTGGTTAAACCGGTACACGCGTCCATTGGTGGCCGACCCTTGGGCCACGTAAACTCGTCCGGTGCCATCGGTCGCGATCATAACTGGTTCAGCAACCGTAGCCGTCGAAGTTTGCTCGATGTCCCACACCACTTGGCTGGTGTCGTAAAGACCAAAAATCGGGATGTCGTTCACCCCGAAAGCAATCGCCGTGGGGCGTGAACTAAATGTGGTTACGATCGTACCATCCGAGGCTCGCACGATATTGTTCGCAGACTCTTGGTTGACGTAGGCATCTCCAAAAGAATCGATAGCGACGACCGAGGGATTTCCTAAACCCGATCGCACGACCGTTTGCACTTTGGTGGAGAGATTTATTTTTATAAGCCGCGACAGTCCGCCTTCGACCACCCAAAGATTGTTGTACTTGTCGGTGGCAATGCCGCGGGGATCATTGAGCCCGGTGACGAAAGCGACTTTGGTTCCGTCGATGTCAAATTTCCAAATGGTTCCGGTTCCGTCAGCCGTGGAGACATACAAGGGGAAATCGTAAAGCGGAGCTTGTCCCACCCGCAAGAGCGAGGACGCCCCGCGACCACAACTGGTGGAAGCCCCCAAAATTAAAAAAATACAAAAAATCTTGAGCTTAGAACGCATAACCAAAACCCACCGCCGGATAGCCGTCGTTCTGCAGAATCGGCTGTGCTAAATCAATGCCGTCTTGTTTGGTAATTTTAACCATTCGGTATTTGTAGCTGGCTTGGAAGATAAATTTTTTGCCGACACCAAATCGAATTCCCGCACCGACGATCGTTCCGGTCCCGGTTTGCTCGGCGATATTACGATCCGTGAAAGCCCGTTTGGCCGACATCATGTAATCGACTTCGGTGTAGAACTTTGAGCCCAGTTTGAATTCAATTTTCGGTCCATAGCCACTGTCTTTTTGCGAAGTCCCTTGCATGTCGTACTGGGTGAAAAGTCCTAAACCAACCCATTTCCAGTTGTAAACATATTCAGTGTGGGTGAGTAACGTGGAGCCCGAGGGGCCTTGGCCGCCTTGGGAAGTTGAGGAGGCTAAAACAATTCCGGTAAAAGAAAAAATATGCTTTGCGCCGCCAGCACCCTTGCCAGCGGCAAAGACATTTGTGCTTACGCAGAGACTTAGGAATCCAAACAGGAGTTTTGCAATTGTGAGTTTCATGAAACCTCCTACCTGAGTGTGCGAAACGTCTTAATGCTCGAGGTCGTCAGGTTGCCACAGGCGTCTCGGCTCTTCACAGTGTATTGGTAATATTTGTAAGCGGCGAGACCAGTAAGTTGAACCGTGTGAAAACTGACGTTGGCGGTTGCTAAAGTTGTCAGAGCAGTAGGGCCGGTTAGACCAAAGGCCACCTGCGAATCTGAGGCCTCGCTTGAGAGCCACTGAATTGAAGCCGAGTTGGAGGTAATGCTCGTCGCCTGAATCGAGCTCAGCGTCGGGCTTGCCGTATCGAGCGAGCAAGATCCCCCGATCGGTGCGCTGTCGTTGAGCGGAGACGTCGGATCGTTGGGTACGGTACAAATCTGGGTTGTGTAATTGCCCTGCAGGTAAAGTTCGGGTCCGTTTACCGCGGTCCCGTAGGTCCGCACGGTGACTAAATTTTGCCCGTAGACGCGGCCGATGCCTCCCGAAAAAGAAACATTTAATTTTCCCTGG
>JAYUPS010000058.1:0-14003 GCA_043759945.1 Bdellovibrio sp. | reverse complement strand
GTGGTTTTACTTGCTCGCGGGAACATCGGTTCCAAAAAGAAACCACATCGGGGGATGTATGATTTTCAAAAAACGAGTCAATTTAGATCGCGTTCTGCAGCTGAGCACCGTCGTTTTAGCCATGGGCCTGACAGCCTGTGCTCCGGGGCAAAACATCGGATCCCTGTCAGTTTCTGAGTCTGACCAGGGAATCGTCGGTGGTCAGGTGACAGACTTTACCTCACCCGTTGCAAAACACGTTGTCGCTTTGATTGGAGTCAAAGGCGGCAGTCTCTATACTTGCACGGGCACCCTGGTAACTCGAAATATCGTAATGACCGCCGCCCACTGCGTGACGACCGGGAAAATGAAAGTGCTCTTTACAAAAAATGTACAGGCGACCGTCGTGGGTCAGAAAACAGATCTCATGCGCAATGTCGTTGCCAAAGCCATTCATCCAAAGTGGACCAACGCGGTAACGGCTCAGGGTGACGATGGCGACTTGGCGCTCATCAAGTTCGAAGGCACACTGCCCTTGGGTTACTACCCAGCACAAGTCTCCGTGACGAATACTATTTTGGGTCAAGCAATGCCCATCTATTTGATCGGATTTGGAGTTTCAAATCCAGAAACTGGAGACGGTTCAGGGATTTTGCGCCACACGGAATCGACTATCTTGGGAGCCAGAAGCACCGGACTAATTATAATTGAACAGCGTCAAGGTCGTGGTGTTTGTTTTGGCGATTCGGGTGGACCCTCGTTCGTAAAAGTAAATAATGAATATGTTGTCTGGGGCGTGGCTTCGGCCGTGACCGCCAATCCGCAGTGCCGCGAATACGGCCTGTACACCAATCTGGCAGCCTATGGGGACTGGATTAAACAAGCCGCCAGCAATTTGGCAATGGCTCAGGGATTGTAATTTTCCAAAATAAAACCATCCGATGTTGAACAAGGGGTCAGATCTTAATTTAGGTCTGACCCACAGGAAATGGAATCGGCGTGTAGTGAGATTCGATAATCTTCTGAGCCCGTTCCGCCACGGTTCTTCGCTCTTCTTCGTTGTGAACCACGATCTCGTCGTGAAAAGACAAATCAACTTCGAGTGATTTCAAAGTAAAAAGGCGCCACACGCCCGCCAAAAAAGTCATATCCCCGTACCAGCAAAAATAATTGCGAGTTTCGTGCGAAACTGGAACACCGTTCAATTTTCGGTAATTAACGACCATCAATTTGATCGGCACTCCGGTACCGGCCGCCGCCATCATCAGACCTTTTTTAAAGGGTAAAACTTTCGAGCCGTCCCCCGAGGTTCCCTCGGGATAAAGCGTGATGCTAAACCCCGATCGAAGCGCGTCGCGAATTTCAAGCATCTCGCCGGCCACTTTGGTTCGATCTCGGCGCTCGACGAACAAGCAACCACCCATCTCGCAAAGGGTTCCCAAAAAAGGCGTTTCACGCATTTCCTGCGAAGTCACAAACAAGGTTTTCACCGTGCTTGCCATGACCATGATATCGAAAAATCCCAAATGGTTACCGACATACAGAAAATGCTGATGACGAACCGGTTTATTAATCACCATGATTTTGGCGTTGATGAGCCTACAGCCCAGCCAATTCATCCAATGATTTATCGGAGTATAGAATTTTCTGCGGGTGTTTAAATTCCAAATCAAAAGCCGAACCATCGAAGCTAAAGTCAGAAAAAGTAAAACGTAGGCAATAAAAAAAATAAATTTCCGCGTAGCTCTCAAGTGTTTGGTCATGATTCTTAATCAAGCTTGAGACAGGCTGCTTTTGTCAAGCGTTCCAGAATCGGTTCCCAGGCTTCGCCCCCCATGATGGGTAACTTTCGAAAAAAAATCAGGTCCGCACTTTGGGCCGCCAACCGCATATGATGGTAAAGCTCGCGGGCCGCAATGACGGGATCAACAGAAAGCTTGAGCTCTTTTAAATTTTTAACCACGCTGGCTTTGTTGATGACGACGCCCTCGACCTGATCCGGTAGCAAAGGCGCCGCTGCTAAATAACGGTTAATGATTTCCTGGTTATCGATTACGTCGTTGACCCAAACCAATGGAATTTCCGGCATGTAGTGATGCTGCATTTGACCCGGAGATTTTTTAAGGTAGCCGGCCTGATTTCTAGTCTGACTGGTGGCTTGGCTCGTGGTCTGGCTATCGGCAAAGGGAGCCCAATGAAATTCGAGCTGGCGTTCATTCAAAACGGTTTCGATTTGTGTTTTAGAAACAGCACCCAGCCGATGCAGTGTCAGACTTTGTTGCTGAATTTCCAAAACTGTAGACTCGATCCCAATTTCCGAGGGCTCGGACTTTAGAATAAAAATCTTTCCCGCAAACTCGCGCTCGACATGTTCCCAACGCGTGGGACTGGTGCGTCCAAATCGATTGGCGCTCGGAGCCGCAAGACCCACCCCGCAGGCCTGAATAAGTTCGATGGCCAACTCATTTTTCGGAGCTCGCAGGCCCACCGTTTCTAAGCCTGCAGTGACAATGTCAGGCACCTTGGAATTTTTTGGCAATACCAATGTCAACGGTCCCGGCCAAAATTTTTCCGCCAGAACCTGTGCCAGGGCGTTCCACTCAGTCACATAGTTTTTAGCCATCATAATGCCCGCGACGTGAACGATCAGGGGATCAAACAAAGGCCGCGCTTTCACAGAAAATATTTTTGCCAATCCCTGCGGTCGGTCCACGCGCGCCGCCAAACCATAAACGGTTTCCGTCGGAAGACCAACAACGTCGCTTTGATTTAACAGCTCGAGAGCTTTTTTGATTTCTGGATTCACGCGGGCTTGGCTATAGCCGCACTTCCTGAAGAAGTCGAGCGGGATTTGCCATTGACAGATTCCGAGCAAACCGAATCGCCAATGCAAAGCCCAAACCCAAAATGACAATCAGTGAAAATACAATCGCCCCGACATCCACCATAAATGAGACTTCAAACAAAAACCAGGTCAGCGCTTGAGCCATCAACAGAGCTACCAGCGCTCCTGCAAAACAACTCAAGACTACCAGGGAACCAAATTGCACCAAGAACAGCGACCGAAGTCTTTTTTGACTGGCCCCCAACAGTCGAAATAAATTGGCATCCCAGCGCTGAAGACTGAGTTGCCGAACCAGGAGCGCCAAGAGGACCATCAAGCCAGAAATTGTGGTGAGCCAAGCCATAGATTCTAGCGCCAGTGTCATTTGTCCCGTCACCTGGTTCAACTTTTCGATCAGTCGAACGATATCCACCGCAGAAACATTCGGAAACTGCACCGCGATTTTACTCTGCAGGGCTCCACGCATTTGCTCGGGAACTTGGATGTCGGCCAGCCAAATCTTAGGGGCTTCGATCAACGACTTCGGATGAACCAAAATAAAGAAATTGGGTTGAAAGGAACTCCACTTCACTTGCCGCAGATTGTGAACTCGACCTTTGATTTCGACGCCTTGAATATCCATGTCAACAAGGTCGCCGACTTTAAATCCCATGCGCTCCGCGTACCGAAATTCAACGGACAGTTCGACGGGCTGGGTTTCGTCGAATTCGGGCGAGAAATCATTTCCTTGGATCAGCTTTTCGCTGGAAGCCAAGTCTTGCCGAAAAGACAAATTAATTCCGCGATTTCGAAAGCGGGCTTCGTTCTCGTCCTCGCGCGTGGTGAAACTGCCTTCTAGAACGGCGCGCTCATAAGTTTTTCCGTTCACGTTTAAAATACGAGAGCGTATCAGCGGGGAAACGTGGCGAAGCTCGAACCCCTCTTTAATCACCATGGATTTTAGGGACTCGATTTGATCATCTTGAATATCGAATAAAAAAAGTGAGGGCTGATCCTTGGAATCTGTCGAATTAAGTTCTGCCTTAAGACCAGTTCGAACTTGGGGAACCAAAATAGTGAGAAAAGTTCCCAGACTTAGAGAAACAAAAGTAATTAACAGTACTGATTTTCGCTGCAAGTACAAGAGACCATGCGTGGTGGACCAGGAGCCCGTAAGTTTATTGATGATCCAGGGAAGCGTGCGGAAAAGTACCCAGCCAAAAAGGGCCAACAATAAATAAACACCCAACACCGAGAAAAAGAAAATAGATCCCAGGCGGTAAGAGCTGACCTCGTAGATCGATAGAGCCCAATAGCCCAAAAATGCCGGAAGCCAACGCAGCGTCGCTTTCCAATTTAACTCGAGCGCCAGCGAACTGGCTTCCGAGAAAAGTCTTTGGGTGGGAATTTGTGAAAGTGTTTTTAAAAATGGCAAGCTCAGTGCAAGCGAGCCCACGATGACAAGCAAACTTCCCTGCAGAACTGCCGAAGTCCGCAGACTGGCATCAAACGGAACCGAAATCCATTGCGCGACGTAAGTTGCCAAATACGGAAGTCCCACCGCGACCAAGGCAAAAGAGATCAGCAGCGTCGCGAGCGCCACCAAGATCAGCTGAAATAGAAATATACGCTGAATTTGAAAAGCCGAAAGTCCCAGGGCCGAGGCTATGGCGTAACCGCGGACCTTTTGCTGGAGCCAGGATTGAACCAGGGCGACCAATCCAAAAGCTGAAAGAGAAACTCCGACCAAAGCGCCCAAGCCCAAATAATCAAAAAGCTGAGTCAAAAACCGGCTCGTTTGCTCGTTAGCGTCTTGATAAGTTATAATTTGAATCGCGGGGTCTTTGACCTGTTTTAAAAGTTCTTCTTTAAATTCCTGCAAAGACTTTCCAGTTTCAGGAACTTTAAAAAGCAGGGTGTCGGACAACGTGGTCCCGTACTGAATTAGACCGGTCGCCTGTATTGGAGCCTGTCCCGCATAAATTTTGGGCGCCAAAGAGCCAAAACTAAAAGTTTGGGTCGAATCTTCGACGACCACGTCTTCGATTAGAAATTCTTTTCCGCCCAGTTTTAAAAAATCCCCAATTTTAATATTTAATTGCACAAGAACTTCGGGATAAACCCACACCGAATTCTTGTCTAAAATATCTTTGGCGGAAGAACCTGTGATTTTTCGACCAGACTTTAATAGCAATTGCCCGTACAAGGGATAATTCTCGTCGACGGCTTTGACTTGCACCAAGCGAGATTGATCTTTGGCGACCACCATCGACATGAAATCAAAAATTCTCGAAGTCGCAATTTTCGGCGAAACCATCTCGGACATCGTCATTAATTCGTCGGGCTTTAGCAGGCGACGCACAGAAATGGAGAGATCTGCGGACAGAGTTTCCTTGGCTTTGGAAAGAAGAACCTCTTTCAAACCATGTCGGAACGTGGAAAGAGTTAAATAACTGACCATTCCCAACGTGAGATTTAGAAGCAGCAGGAAAAACATTTTCCGCAAATGAAACATCTCGCGAAAAGCGTAAATGAGTTCAAATCTGGGCATGCAATTGCCCGTGTTTAAGGGTCAGCTGTCGATCACAGCGTTTGGCCAGTTCCGGATTGTGCGTGACTAAAATCGCAGTGGTGCCAGCGCCGCGAACCATTTCAAAAAAAACATTCATAACCTGATCCCCGGTGTCGGGATCCAAGCTTCCGCTGGGCTCGTCGGCTAAGATCATTTCTGGCTGAGTGACCAGAGCTCGAGCCAGTGCCACCCGCTGGGCTTCGCCCCCGCTCAGTTTCCCGGGAAGCTGATCACTGCGATTCTGCAAACCCATCTTGGCCAGCAAGTCGAGCGCGCGTGTCCGGCCGTCCCTGATTCCAGCGATTTCTAAGGGCAACAAGACGTTTTCAAGCGCGGTCAAATGCGGTATCAAATGGAACTGCTGAAAAACAATTCCGATTTTTTCGCCGCGAAATTTCGTGCGCTCTTCGATACTCATGCCGACCAGATTTGTACCTTGGATGAAAATCGAACCGACTTCGGGCTCATCCAGGCCAGAGAGCAAACTCAAAAAAGTGGATTTTCCACTACCGCTTTGCCCCAGGACCGCGACGACCTCGCCCTTTTTTACTTTCAATTCCAAATTTTGCAAAATGGATATTTTTGAAGTGCCGACTTGAAAAGACTTCGAAAGATTTTGAATTTCGATGGAACAGCTCACTGCAAGACTCCTTTGAGCGAATCGAAAAATGTTTGGGCAATAATGACGTGACCTTTTTCGTTGGGATGAATTCCATCAGGCTGATTGAGGGCCGGATCACCGGCAACCCCTTCGAGCATAAATGGCACGAGCGGAATTTTGTATTTTTTAGCCAAATCAGGAAAAACGTTGAAGAATTTTTTAGTGAAGCCTGGTCCATAATTGGGGGGCATCTGCATCCCCACCAAAATTAATGGGATTTTTTCTTTTTGAATAGCCTGGATCATTTCGGTTAAGTTTTTTTCGGTGGTCTCGGGGGCTGTGCCGCGCAGTCCATCGTTTGAACCCAAGGCCACGATGATCCAATTTGGCTTTGCTTTGAGTTGCCATTTCACTCGTCCCGGTCCGCTGGCGGTGGTGGAACCTGAAACTCCGGCATTCACGATTTTAAATTTCTTAGGACCAAGGGCATTGAGCTTTTTTTCTAAAAGTGCAGGGTAAGCTTTTTCCCGAATGACTCCGTAACCCTCGGTCAGAGAGTCTCCGATGATGACGACCGTCGAAACAGAATCTGTCGCTGCCATGGCATCCAAGGAAAAAAAAAGTGCGAGCTTCAGAAATAAAAAAGTCATGGATGATTATTAAATCAAATCCATGACCCTTTTACACACGTCGCTGCTTTGCGGCCTAATTTAGACCTGTTCACGGCTTATGTTTTTACTCTAGTTTATTTTTACTTCATTTTTAATTTGGTTTAGTAGCGGCCTCCGCCGCCGCCTCCACCACCGCCACGACCACCACCGTAACCGCCGCCGCCACGACCTCCGCCTCCGCCGCCGCCACGACCTCCGCCTCCGCTTCCGCCGCCACCAGTGCGAGGCTCTTGGGGACGAGCTTCCGAAATGTTCAATGCACGACCGTTAAGGTCAGTCCCATTGAGCTCTTCGACGGCGCGATTGGCTTCATCATCATTTTCCATTTCGACAAATCCGAAACCTTTGGAGCGACCAGAATCGCGATCCATGATGACTTTTGCCGATGTGACAGATCCGAATGCTGCAAATGTAGATTGCAGAATTGAATCATCGACTGAATAGGGTAGATTCCCCACGTACAACTTCTTGCCCATGATACCTCCTTAAAAACTGACCCGGGCGGGTTAATTTCCTTGATCGGCACCACAAAGGACTTGCAAAGCAAACTCGAGGTCACGAACTCGGAACACTCGATAAGTGTAACAAAGTTTCAAACCAGAAAGTAGAGGCCCTTAGCCTTGGAAGATGGAAAATCCTAACGCACTGTTTCTTGGGCGCCGCGGGCGAAAAATCAGTTTTCTATTTTTCCAGAATGGCTGCAACACCCATTCCTCCGGCCGTGCAAATGGAAATCAGGCCTCGGCCCTTTCCCTTTTGATGGAGAATTTTTGCCAGAGTCGCCACAATTCGTCCTCCGGTGGCCGAAAAGGGATGTCCCATGGCCAAGCTTCCGCCTTTGACGTTCATCTTGGAGCGATCGATCGAACCCAAGGACTTACTTAAACCCAATTTTGTTTTGCAAAAATCTTCGGATTCCCAAGCTCTTAGAGTGCAAAGAACCTGTCCGGCAAAGGCTTCATGAATTTCGTAATAATCAAAGTCCTGCAAGGTCAGATCATTTCGCTTCAGCAATTCAGACACGGCTTTGGTTGGGGCCATCAAAAGTCCTTCGCCCTGCACGTAATCGACCGCGGCGACTTCGACGTCTTCTAAATAAGCCAGTATGGGTAAATTATTTTTTTTCGCGAACTCTTCACTGCCGAGCAGGACCGCCGAGGCCCCATCCGTCAATGGCGTGCTATTTCCGGCCGTGAGCGTGCCGCGATCTGTTTTTTCAAAAGCGGGTTTAAGTCTAGCTAACTTTTCTAGCGATGTATCCGCACGAACAAAGGCATCTTTTTTAACGCCCTTAAACTCCACCAACTGATCCTCGTAAAAGCCCTCTTGGTAAGCTTTTGTGGCTTTTTGATGACTTTCATAGGCAAGTTGATCTTGATCCGGGCGAGAAATTTTCCACTCTTGAACCATGAGTTCACAATGTTCGCCCATGGATTTTCCCGTTCGTGGCTCCACCACCGCCGGAAAAACAGGTTTTAAATCTGAAAAACGAAAGGCCGCCAGCGCGATAAGTTTTTGCCCCAGTGATTTCAAGATCGATTTTGAATTTGCCGCTCGCAAATCCATTATCTTTGCAACTGTTGATCGTTTCAGCGCCACGGGAAGATCCGTGTTGGTGTCCACTCCCCCGGAAACTCCAGATTCTATTTGTCCCGCAGCAATCTTTAATCCGATTTGCCAGGTGGTTTCGAGCCCCGTACCGCAAGCGCGCTGAACATTGTAAGCCGGAGTTCGCGGATCTAACCTGGTGCCGAGCACGACTTCGCGAGACAGGTTGAAATCACTCGGATTCATCATGACGGCGCCAAAGGCAACATCACCCAAAATTTTTCCCTGCAACTGGTACTTCTCAACGACGGCGTTTAAAGTAGCCGTCAACATTTCTTGGCTGGTTGTGCGGCCATAAGAGGTAAAAGAACGAACAAACGGGATTCGCTGTCCACCCAAAATAGCTACTTTTTTTAAGGATTTATTTTGTCTCATATTAAATTCTTGTCTCCTGACCTACTGGTCGAGAGACTATGCATAGGGGATCAAAATCGCAATTTAATCATGAAACACTAAAACCCAGCTCAATCCACACAAGGCCAGGCCCGTCGATGAAATCACTTCGAATGTTTGTCAAAATCTTAAATCAGATTTCTCCGCGACAGGCCGTTAAGTTTGCGGCCCGCTTGTTTGCCACTCCCCAAAGAATTCCCCGCCCTTCTCACGAGCAGGAATTAATTAAAGACGCCCAGCTTATCGAATTTAAATGCGGCTTGAAAGCTTTCAAATTCGGAGAGACCGGCCAACCAGTATTGCTTGTTCACGGGTGGGAAGGACGCGGCACACAGCTCGCTTATTTTGCCGCGCCCTTGGTAAAAAAGGGTTACACGGTTTACGCTTTGGACGGCCCCGGACACGGGGAATCTCCGGGAAAACAAACAACGCCCGTTCACTTCGCACGATTTATTATGAGCGTGGCGGCGGAATTGGGTCCCCTGAAAGCATTAATCGCCCATAGCTTTGGCGCAGGCTCGTCGGCGCTGGCCGTTCACGACGGAGTGGTGGTCGAAAAACTAATTTTAATTGCTGGACCAGATCGCTATGCGCGCGTCGTTGATTTTTTCTGTGAGCAAATAGGTTTAAGTGGAAAAAGCCGCGATTTATTTTTTCAAGAGGTCACCCAGCGTGTGGGGATGACTCCCGAATCACTGCAGGTTTCTCAAATCGCAGCCAAGATTAAAGCCAAGCTTCTGATCGTGCATGACCGAGGGGATAAAGCGGTCCGCTACGAGTCTTCGGAAAATATTCACCGGGCCGTGCCGGGATCGAAAATTTTTACAACCGAGGGTTTGGGCCATCGACGGATTCTGAAAGATTCCCGGGTGATTTTTGAAGTCACCCAGTTTATCGATTAGTTTTATTTACTCTTCGGAGACTGCTCTATTTATTCTTCGGAAACTGTTTGATTTAAACGTCCGTCACCGTAAACCGCGAAATGAACGCCTGCGGCTTTGGAATTCAATTTTCCCTTGGCATTGACGATCATGGTGATTGGGAGTTGCGCCACGGGATCCTGAGCAGACCCAACGTTGACGGCTTCGCCCACAGTGGCCTCGAGTTCACAAGACCAAGTCCAAGAGCATTTCACGTTAAAGGGCAAGATTGCCACGTTCCCCAGAAACTTACCTTTGCGCTGAAATTGGCCCGCGTAATTAAAACCAACGGTGTAGTCAAAAACAAAGGCTTTGCCGACTGTGCCGGGAATTTCCAGTCGATAGGATTTAGGTTGCTTTGCCACCCAGTTCGTCATGTTTCCCATACTTCCCGCAGCCTGAGGAATCACCCCGACGCCTTTCATGGATTCGACTTTCATTGTTCCGCCCATGCTCGCGATGAGCTGCCAAAGCTCTTTTCCTAAGTTAATCCAATCGCTCATATCATGGCTTTCAATCGGCTCCACATTCTGAGTCTGCAAAGACAACTGCCGGAAGTATTCGAGATGCGCGGCGGGCACAGGAATTTCGGTAATTTTCGCCTGGGATTTAGCAAACGCAAAAGACGAACTGGCCAGAATTAAAACGACCAAAGAAATACTATTTTTAAAAATATTCACAGGAGACCCCTTTGTTAGTGGAGCCAGCCTAAGATATCAAAACTGTACAAACAATATTTATTAACACTACGGGGCCATCGCGGCAAATGTAACGATAAAATAATTCGAAACTGGTGACTAGCGATCAGCAACCAGCGACCGATGGCTAATGGTGGTGGCCACCGACACCGTGAGCATGGCCATGGGATTGTTCTTCGGCCGTGGCTTCTCGCGAGTTCATCATCTCGACATCAAATACCAAATCTTGTCCCGCCAGGGGATGGTTGCCGTCCAAAGTGACGATGTCTTCCGCAATGGAAGCCACGCGAACCACTTTCAGTTGTTGGCCCAGGTTCAATTGCAGGAAGGCACCGACTTCAATTTGGATATGGGCAAGATCGGTCTTTGGGACCTCGATAATCATCTTCGGATCGTTATCGCCGTAAGCTTCTTTGGCCGCAATGTGGACCGTTTTTTTAGAACCAATCAACATGCCGGTCAGCTGTTCCTCGAGCGCGGGAATTATCTGTCCGGTGCCGGTTAAAAATGCCATCGGTTCCCCGCCCGAGGAATCAAGGACCTGGCCTTTGGTGTCTTTTAAAATATAGTTAAAAGTAATTACTTTTTTAGCGGGACCGACTCCGATTAATGACATTAGGACCTCCGAAAGCTGTAGTTTTGCCGTAACTGACAGTGTCTCAAATTGATCTGCAGATTTATTAATTTGAACCATAAATCATCCTTAGAGACTGGACGCAAGCGAAAAGCTTTTCTGCGGATTCTTGTTGCGGATATCGGGCCTACGGGCGATCCTAAAAGGGCATGAAGGGCTCCATTCGACCCTCTCAGGGACGATCACTTCTATTGAACGCCAGTTATGAACCGATGAAAATCGTCTCTTGGCAAAAGGCGCTGATTCTTTGGTTTCAAGGCAAAGTTGAAATACTTGAATATCACAGTATTTTTGCGCGCTCGGTGAGCTCGAGCTTTCAGCTCCCCAGTGTCATGCGCCTGAAAAGTTATGTGCGGCCTCGACGTTTTGGGGCTGTCCGGTTTTGTCGGGAGAATGTTTACATCCGCGACAATTTCACCTGCCAATATTGCGGCGTTCGGCACGCCGCTAAAACGCTGACCTTGGATCACGTTATCCCGGCTTCAAAACAGGGACCTAAGACCTGGACGAATGTCGTAACGGCCTGTCGTTCGTGCAATCAAAAGAAAGCCAATCGCACGCCCAGCACCGCAAAAATGCCTTTGTTGAGCGAACCTATCGTACCGCATTCGCTACCCTCGCTGGAACTTGACTACAAGAACCAACAGCTGCCAGGTTCGTGGCATCAGTACCTTCAGATCCAAGCCGGATAGCGGCCCCCAGATTCAGTTCATCTCGAGCAAAGATTGTATTCCTTTGCGTGCGGTGGTTTTAAGACCGGGACTTCCGCTGGTGGAGAGTGAATTTCCCTGCGACCAATTAGAAACGACGTTTCACCTTGGCGCCAGGTTCAAAGATGTCCTTTGTGGAATTGCGACTTTTTTCCCAGAAGACTCGGGGAAAATAGATTCTGAAAACCCCTACCGTTTGCGTGGCATGGCCGTCGATCCCCAATTTCACCGGCAGGGAATTGGGAGAAAAATTCTAACCAAAGGTTTAGAAATCTTACGGGACCGAAACGTCGATCTGTTGTGGTTCAACGCGCGCGAAGAAGCCTTTGAGTTTTATGAATCTATGGGCTTTGCCTTTGCTACAAAAATGTTTGTAATTCCAGACGTGGGCCCGCACAAGGTCATGTATCGTCGTTTGCAAGCCACGGCTTCGCGGCCGAACAATTGACCCAGACTTGTTCCCGTGCGCTAATGGGAGATGTCGCAAGCCACCCAAAAAGTTCTTCTGAAACACCTGGTGAAAATCATCTCCGAGACGAATGGGATCTCTTTGGCCGACACGCTGGCCTTATTGATCAACAGCGAATTAAAAACCGAAAACCCAGAAGCCTTTGCCATTGCTAAAGACTTTGACGACAAGCTTTCTTCGTTTGCCCAAGATAAAATTAAAATTCAAGAGCTGTTAAAGCACCCGATGTCGGCCGCACTTTTTGAATTTTTTAAAAGCTTTCCCCTGACTTACCGTGAAGAGCATATTCACTTAACGGGCGCCCTGAACGCCAAATTTATTTGGCCACGTCTAGAAAAACTGCTGAAAGGTCCCAACCAAGCTTTGTACCAGCAAAAAATTACCGAGGTCTACGGCCCATCGGCTTGGCCGATTTCCTCGGAAGCTGACGTTGATAAGCTTATCCGCCTGTCCGAGGGCGAGGGCTTTATGCAGTACTTAAAGATTCTTTATTTGCCCAAACTTTTGTTGGTGGATCGGCAGTCCCATGCGGAATGCGCGTATCATATGGCCGAAGAGATGTTTTCGAAATTTAACGTCGGTTTACTAAGATTGAAATTTACTTTGTCGCGGGCCTCTTCGTCATCGTCGGATCAGATTCCAGGGGCCGAGAATGTGACTTCCGAGGAAGCCGTTCTTGGAATCTTAGATGGCTTCTTAGCGTTCAAAAAAAAGCATCCTAATTTCAATTTTGTTCTTTCTCCATCGTTCCGTAAAGAGGCTAGTTTTTTTGACTCTGTAAAATACAAAACTCGCAAACAGCATTTCGAAGCTCAAGTTGACGAAATTGTGCGTTTGATCGACAAGTATCCGGACCTGAAAGAACATATGACCGAAGTCGACACCGTCGGAAATGAAAACGAACTCTACCGGAAAGAACATTTTAACGAATTTCGGAAGGGCTTTCGGAAATTACAGTACCGGGGATTTAAAATTAGATCCCATCACGGAGAAACTTTTTCAACTCTCAAAAAAGGCATCCAAGCGGTCGATAACGCCATGAACATCTGGCACATTGATACTTTGGAGCACGGTCTGAGCCTGGGAATTAATCCCAATTTTTATTTCCATCGTTTGTACCAAAAAGTAATTCAGAAAAATCATGACGGCCATGCCATCACACCCAAAGATCCGGAATACAAAGAACTTAGCGAGCTGGATTGGGGCGAAAACAAAAATATTCTGTCCCTGTTAGAAACTGGTAAGAAGCTCGACGACGAAGAGCACATCTTGTTTATCAAAGCTAAATTCCACACCGCCCGTGAAGTCGAACATTACCAGCACGATGTTTTAAATCGGATGATTCAAAAAGGGGTTACGCTGATCTCGCTCCCCTCTTCGAACAACAAACTAACAGGTCAGTTTGAAGATTATAAAGATCACCCTTTTTCGTGGTGGGAAAAGAAGGGCATGCAACTGGGAGTGGGCACCGATAACTTTATCACGCTCAATACAAACTACATTCAAGAGATGTTGATTCTACTTTACACAGATTCTGACAATTTAAAAATTACAAAGCTTCTGATGGTCACGACGGGCGAAAGCCGCAGACCCTTTATCAGTCATCTTCTTTGGTCCATGCGAAAGAACAAATCCTTAGTTTAGGCCCTGGTTTAGGTCCTGATTTAAGACAATGACTTGGCGGATCTTAGGTAGGGCTTAACTAAGCCCGCCAAAATGACAAAGATGACTCCAAAAGCACTAACTTGCACGATCCAGGTTCCGGCGTCTTTCAGTTCTGCCCATCTCCACAACGGATCCGAAGCTAAGCCGATCAAAGAAATCATGAAGACCAGCACTAACACCAGATCAGCCCGAGCGATTTTCGCGTTAAGATTCGTAGAGGCCGTTTGCCAATAATCAAATCGTCGTAAAAGTAGTAACC
>JAYUPS010000057.1:0-2086 GCA_043759945.1 Bdellovibrio sp. | reverse complement strand
GTTTTCTGCGTCAGTCCCTTTTGTTTCCGATCTATTTGCCACCCTTTTTTGTCATCCTAACATTTTTTTATTGGCTCGATTTTGCGCCCTTGGGACTGTTGAGCACCGCCGTGGCGCAAACCCTGACCTATGCGGGAATGGCGGGAATTTTGATCGCCGTGATTTTAGACGAAACTTTGTCCGGGTTGTCAGAATTGGCGCAGGTGCAGGGGGTTTCGAAACTTCGTTTTCTTTGGATCAGTCGAAAACTTTTGTATCGACCCTTGGGCGCGCTGGCTTTGTTTATTTTTGCGGTTTCTTTCAGTAGCTTTTCAATTCCTTTGGTACTTAGCGGAGGCAAAGGCACCACCCTTGAAATATTGATCTATGAAAAAATCAAAATCTCGCAGGATTTTGGTTTGGCGCTTTGGCTTTCGGTGGGTCAGTCCTTGATCCTGGCGCTTCTTTTTTGGAAAATTCCTGCGCAGTTTTCGGTGTCTTCAGGAAGGACAGCTTCGCGGTCCTATTTTTCTTTTTGGCCGGCTTCTTTGCTCGTTTTAGGACTTTTGGTTTTTCAATTTTTTCCTTGGTTTGGACAAAGTCCCGCAGAATGGAATCAGGCTTGGCGCCAAATTTCCGAAGCACCGGATTTTTGGACCGAACTATCCCACGCCGGAATCAATAGTTTGGCTCTCGCCATCACGGCGATGCTCCTGGTTTTTGGGCTCGCGCTCTTATTTATGTACGAAATGGTCGAAACCACTCTTCCCAACTTTTTTCGGTCCTATTTCTCGTTGAGCATTTCTTTGATTGGGCTATCTGGAATATTGCTTTCTCAGATCCTGGGCAGCCATGCCGCTTATCTTTTTTCGTTCGTTGTTATGATTTTTCCATCGGTCTTTCGTTTGGGTTTGGATTCTAAATTAAGCTCTCTTCGGACTCAGGTGCAAATCGGCCAAGTTCTTGGCGGTTCAAAAAATCTGCTTTTTCGGAAAATTATTTTCCCGCAAATTCGCCAGGAGCTGGCTTTGTTACTGGGGATGGCTTTTCTGTGGACCCTCGGGGACTTTGCGCTTTCGCGATTTTTCTTACCGGCCGGGTCCACTCTGACTTTGCTTATCGAAAACTTGATGACCAGCTACCGTATCCAGGGCGCGATACTCTTGGGGATTGTTGTGTTATCTTTGGGCGGGCTTATGCAAATTTTCCTCTGGAAGGTGTTTGATGTCTCTCGTTCGGAATCTTAAAAAAACTTATGCTGATTTTAAAATCGAAATTCCCAGATGGGAGATTCCGGATCAGGGAATTACCGCGCTTTTGGGGGCTTCGGGATCTGGAAAGACGTCGGTGATTCGACTTTTGCTGGGCTTGGAGCAACCGGAATCTTTGTCGTGGAATTTGGGCGAACAAGACTTGGCAAAGCTTTCGGTGGGAGAGCGTCGACTGGGCGTTGTTTTTCAAAATTACCTGTTGTTCCCGCATTTGACCGCGATGGAAAACATAATGTTTGGCGCTCAGGCGCGGGGACTTTCACAGGACGAAGCTGAAGCTAAAATTAAAGCCTGGGAGCCGAAGCTGGGATTGTCAAAGTTTGCGGATCGATCGGCGCGCCTGCTTTCGGGCGGCGAGCAGCAACGCGTGGCTTTGGCCAGAGCCCTGATCGGTCGCCCCCGCTTTTTATTTTTAGATGAACCTTTCTCGGCACTGGATGCGGACTTGCGGCAATCCAGTCGACAGCTCGTCAAAGAAATTGTCGAACAAGAGAATATTCCAACCCTGTTGATAAGCCACGACGAACAAGATGTAAAAACCCTGGCCAGCCACCAGTTCAAGATTCATAAAGGGAGTCTTGTCTCAAACTGAGACTTTGCCCGTATTTGTTTTGCCAGCGCAACACGAGTTTAAAACCATCGGCAAAGACAAAATAGACATAGCCAAATTTTTAAGAACTGGCCCCTTTGGTTGGTGTTTTAGCTTAGCTTTCAATGTTTGAAGTCCTGGCAGACACTTTGCGATTCCCTTCAATCATGACGATCCAATGCCCTTCTTGTGGAAGCTTACGCAATGCTGTGAACGGATCTCGGCCAATCCGCAAAGACGGCAAGTA
>JAYUPS010000056.1:0-14207 GCA_043759945.1 Bdellovibrio sp. | reverse complement strand
GTGGGTTCGTCGGGCGGCGGAAAATCCACGGTGGCAAGCTTGGTTCCTCGATTCTACGAACCGAGCGCTGGGACCATCCTGATTGACGGCCACGACACACGCACTTTAAAGCCCAGCTGGCTTCGGGAACAAATCGGAATTGTGTCCCAGGAACCCGTTCTGATATCTTCGACCATTCGAGAAAATATCCGTTACGGTAAACCAAACGCCAGTGAGACTGAAATTCGAGCTGCGGCCAAAGCCGCGAATGCTCTGGAATTCATCGAAAAGTTTCCTGATGATTTTAACACCAAAGTTGGCGAGCGTGGCATTCAACTGTCCGGAGGACAAAAACAGCGAGTCGCCATCGCCCGCGCCGTTTTAAAAGATCCAAAAATCTTAATACTTGATGAGGCCACGAGCAATTTAGACACGGCCAGTGAATCTTTGGTGCAAGAAGCTCTGCAGAGACTGATGACGTCGCGAACAACTTTGGTTATTGCCCATCGCTTGGCCACCGTTAAAAATGCGGACCAAATCTTGGTCATTCACGAGGGGCGCATCATGCAGCAGGGAAAACATGAGGAGCTTGCGAAAGACATGCAAGGACTCTATTATCGTTTACTGCAACGTCAGTTTACGGATACTTAACCGGGAGTGCTTATGAGACCTCATTTGGCCGAATCTAAAATTGAACCCAAAGCCATTCAAAAAATGAAGAACTTTCATGCCCAAACAGTTAAAGAAGTGCAAGAGGCTATCGTGAAACACGAATGGGTCGTTGTCGGTATGGGAATTAATCCACTTGTAAAAAAAGCGCGCAAGCATTTGGACGCTAAGGGAATTAAATATCATTACATCGGCCACGGAAATTATTTTTCAGATTGGAAACCACGCTTAGCAATAAAGCTTTGGACCGGCTGGCCGACTTTCCCCCAAGTTTTCCACAGGGGAGTTTTAGTGGGCGGGGCTTCTGATTTGGCGAAGTATCTACCCTAGTGGCAAAAACGGAACGTGTTGCTATTCTGGGAGCCTCGGAAGATCCATCTCGGTACTCGTACCTGGCTTTCGAGATGCTGAAAGAACATGGGCACATTCCAATTCCGGTCAGTCCCAAAGTTAAACTCATACACGGCACACCGGTGCTTGCCACTCTTTCGGAAATTCAAACTCCGATCGATACCCTTACAATGTATGTCAATCCGCGCCTCTCGACGGAACTACGGCACGAGATTATGGATCTGCATCCCCGCCGGGTAATTTTTAATCCCGGAAGCGAAAATCCAGAACTTGGAGCGGCCCTTAAAAAAGCGGGAAGCCAAGTTGTCGAGGCTTGCACGCTTGTTTTACTGCGCACGGGTCAATTCTAAAGGTTATGGCCGTCGCAACCCCAGGTTATTTAGTTATTCGCTCGACTTGGCTTTCTAAAAAACCCCAGAAAAAATCTGTTCAGTTGATGATGATTCTTTCATTGTTTTTAGTTTTTACTGCGCAATTGAGTTGGTATGACGTCGCCGGATTAAAATCGAAATTGTCGGCCAGCCCCGAACTTGTTTTCAAAGTGGGCGAGATCTACCGGGCCTGGACCACTTTGTTTGTGCATGCCGATTTCGAACATCTATTGTCGAACGTTTTCTTGTTTTTTATCCTGGGAATTTTTCTAACTTCTTATTTTGGAATGCTCATGATTCCAATCAACGCTTTGGTTTTTGGCGGAGTAATAAATTTAATCGTTTTAAAAGGGATGCCGCTTCAAAACACCTTGATTGGAGCTTCGGGCGTTGTGTTTTGGATGGGCGGCGCCTGGCTGACCCTGTTCTTCTTGATTGATCGCCGCAGAAGCCTCTTTCAACGCGCCTTACGTGCCGTGGGCGTTGCCCTGATGCTTTTCGTACCGAGTGAAGCCTTTGATCCCAATATTAGTTACAAAGCTCATTTCGTGGGTTTTTTCTTAGGTGTCGTTTGGGCGGCACCTTATTTCCTGATTAACAAAAATCGTTTCCGTCGGGCCGAAGTTTCCGAATGGGTAACCGACGAAGAGGTCAGCGACTAAATAAAGTCGCATCCGCCAACAAGTGTATAATCGGATCCTAAATTCAAGTAACCCGAGGCCTCGAAAATTCGGTCTGACATTCCGTCGGATCCCGGTTCTTTGGTATCAACTTTTAAATTAAGCCCAGAGTTTTTATTTCCTGGGGTGCTGACCTCGATCATGCCCGCGCCGTCGTCTAGAACTTGGATGTCCTGATAAAGCTGAGCTTCATTCTCTATCTGATTTTCTAAACGGAGTGTTTTCTTTAGGAAATCAATTTCAACGGACAAAAAAGGCTCGGTAAATCGGCAACTCAATTTGTCTGTTTTTAAGCTACCATCGGCCAGAGCTACAGCTCCGACAGTTGTCAGAGCAATGAGGGCTAAAATTTTGTTCATCTTGTTTCCTTTTGTTTAGTTGTTAGAGCCAACAGAACAAACTGGGTTTTCAATAACGTAGATTTCTTTTGCCAGATAGCCCGGGCCCTTCCAAACACGCATGTAGTTGCTTTTGTTGGTCGTCCCGCCGGGACTGTGGGCGCCAGACTCAAGCACCGCGCCCAGATCTTGATCGACGTAATTGGGGCCGTCGTACTTGAGATTCACCGGAAACTCAGATTGAATATAGGCTCCCAACCCCACCGTAGCCCAATTTTTTTCGGCATCGTCATTTTCAAAAAATTGAGAAATCACTTCGCCGCCGAAACGGTAGCCAAATTTATTTCCGGCTTTTTGAACCTGAACTTCCCCATGGTCCGGAGCTTTGGTGACCCCTTTGGTATTAACTAAAACGGTTACTAAACTTCCATCCGCTGATTTTCCGGCACATTCCACCACCGCAAAAGCTCGACCAGGCACATTAAGCCAAATACTTGGACTGTACGGAGGTATCTTTAGAGCTTCGATAATTCTTTGAGTCTGCACAAAGTTTGTATCATCCACTCCGCTCATCCATAAGAACTCATGGAGCACCAATGTCAGACGAGCGCTGGTCTCGGCAGCTTGGCGCAAGTCTTTCCAGCGTGTGCGGCTGATTTTGATCAGCTTTTTCGAAGGATAATTAACGGCGTCGCGTTCAATGCCATCCAAATAAACGCGCTCTTCAGATGCAACGACGGTCGTTTCCATTGCTTTTCGAAGATTCGCAGTCTCCATCAAAGGCTTTCCGTTGGCGGCGATAAGCTCCAAGCGTTGAAGTATATCTCGGCCCGAGAATAAAAACTCCGCCGAGAATGCGTCCCCGGCGTTTCCGCTGTCGAATCCCGCGAACCCGGGAGCACTTACCAAAATCGTCATTAACGTGATTAGAATTTTGTTTGAAATCATTTTCATTTTTTACTCTCCTGAGTCAGCGGAAATAATTGAACGTTAAGTCGATACACGGAGTCCGGTTGACCGTCCTCCATAAACACAGAAATTTTCCTGCGAAAATCTTGAATCATTTTTTTCGCCTCTCTCAGGCGCGATTTTGAAACCGCCATCGTAATGCCGCTAATGTCGCGGGTTTCGATGGGATCACTTTCCAACGACTGCATGGCCTTGTCGATGTGCTGACGGTGGCCTTCGCGCAGAATGGAGCTCGGGATTTCCGTGGGGGTCGTAATATTTTTACCCGTCAGTTCCCAGCCCTTGTTTGCTTTTTTTGCGAGACCTAATTTCTCGAGACGATCTAAACATTCCCATACAATCCCCAAGGGTATGTTTAAGCGAGCGGCAATGTTTCGTTCCAGGGCTTTGAAATCTTTTACCTGCAACAGAGCCATGATCGCGTAATGTTGCCAAAATGCGATAGCCTCTGCCGATTCCAAAGTAAGCTGGGTGTAATTCGTCTCGGACTTACCCTCTGCAAACGTTTCCGAGATGATCGTTTGGGCCTGCACCGGGTTTACGATATCCAAGCCCGAAAGAATCTTTCGGGCGGATTTAATCGTTAACGTTCTTTTTCCGTTCATGATCGCTGACACACTGGATGAATCCATGCCCAAGGATCGCGAAAAAGCTCGCAAAGAGTAGGCCGGATTTTTTCGACAGCGATCCGCAAAGGTTCGCTTCATTTGTTCAATTAACATACGTCACTGCACTTTAACCGCGGCGTTCGGAGTCTCTGCAAAGATGCTTGGCAGAAACAGTCCTTCGGCGCGAGTTGGAGGCAACTTAAAGACCCCAGGGTTATTCAACTGATATTGGAACTTCACCGTGGTTAAGCCGGTCGCCAGCGTTTCAAAATAAAGTTTGTAGCCAGAGTAACTTTTTTGTCCCGAGCTGTAAGCCCCATAAGCTTCAGCCAAGATGTTGCTGCCTGCGGGGATCGGCTCCAAGAGGGCCACATGCTTGAGCGTGCTGTTCGCATTGATGTTTAAAGTCACTTCAATGATATCTCCGGCCTGGTAACCAGATTCGCGACTGATATTACGAACTTGTTTGTCGATGAAAAGACCCTGACCGCGAGCTTCTTTTAATGGAACCGCGGAAAGAGCTTGAATGCTTACCCAAGGTTGCCCTTGGCCACCGTGATTCACCTGAACCGTCGCTTTGGTTCCCTTCCAAGATGAAATCAATGCACCAGAATCTTTTTGATCAAAATCAACAGAAGTGGACTGCTGCTCTTCTGGAACCGCAATCAAAGTAGATCCCGTTACCATTTCGGATTCGTAGGCCCGTCCGAAAGATTTCAAAGACTCCGTCACGCTGGTGATCGTAGAAACACTGTACCAACCCTTAGCGCTGACGTTAACCAAGCCAACGGCCAGAGCTCTTGCCAAGTTCTTATCTCCATTCAGTTGTGAATGACCGAACAACAGTTTTGCTGTTTCAATCGTCTCATCCGAGTAGGTGTAGGAATAATTAGGGGATCCGTTCAATTTCGCCATATTTCCGGCGTAAATCAAGCGTGCTGGGTTGATCAATTGTTGGTAAATGGCAGAGGCACCCGCCGTATTTGGAGAGGCCACGACCTCGAGCAGCCAACGTTCTACCAGCTCATCGTTCGACCATTTTTCGACCGGAAGACCATAGGCATTTGGATCCCGTTTCAGTTCCTCGGTAATTAAAGTATTAACCGCTCTTGCAGAGGCCAATAGCATCGCGTCTTTGTAGGCAAAGGCCGCTCGACCCGCGACGACTTGGGCACGCATCCAATCCCTGGCTGTCGGGACCCCGTTACTTTCCAGATAAACTGGTGGAACCGACTTCGATAGAACTTGCGCAAGGGCACCCTTCATACGTTCACTCAGGGCCGTCGGCATCAGTTTCAAAGCCCATGGCTGCAATTGAAGGGAATTTAAAATCGAAGCCGTTAAATAAACACTTCCGCGACTGGCTTGTGGATAATATTTCACAAAGCCCTCGTTATCAATGTATCCAAGCAAGGACTGAAGGACCGATTTTAACTCTTCTGGATTGGCTTCAGTGCTGAGCAGAAGTGCTTTCTGGAATTTCGACAAGATAAAGAAGTCAGCGAACTTGTCGTCATTCAAACGTGACGTTACTTGCGTCAGTGCACTTGAAACTAAGCTCTTTGAGGCTAGCACGCGGACTTCTCCTTTGCCGTCGAGAGCACTGGCATCTTTCACAAAAGATTTCGTCAAACTGCCCTTTTCAAGCTGCGCGATTTGTGAATCATGAACGGCGACGGGAACAGAAGCCAAAATTGTTTGAGCTTCGGGCTCCAAAATATCGACCAGTTTGCCGTTTTCGTCGTAAACGCGAACCACGTATTCTATCGTGCTGGCATTTTCGTCTACTTCCGTGTTTCCAACGTCAATGGTTTTTGATCCTGACTTATCGATGGTCGCAGTCTTAGAAACTTTTCTTTCATTGATAATTTTTCCGTCTTTGTCTTTCGCGATCATCGTGATTTCAACTTTGTACTCGCCCGATTTCGCCGAATTATTCTGAACAGTTACTTTTAATGGATAGCTGTCACCCGTGTGGGCCACCGTCGGAATGTTTGAGTAAGCTTGCGTGTCTTTTTCGGACAAATAAACCGTATCACCAGTTCCAAATTTGTTATTCGAATCGGTCGCAACCGCGATGACTTTGAATTTAGTCAGGCTGTCGTTGGTTCTGAATGTAAATTTAGCTACCCCGTTAACGACTGGAACATTTGACTGGTAAGCCACCAGCGCGTTGAAGAGTTTGCGTTTAAAGTCGGATTGAGAGCTTCCGTCACCACCCTCGTCGCCGCCTTTGCGCGCGTCACCATTTTCAGGGGCACCACCGGCCTCATCGTTCGTTACCGTTTCGACGCGCTCAAGTACCGTAATGGTACGGACGTTATGTTCACGCATCTGCATGAGAGCCTCAAGAACGGCGTAGGTGTCATTTTTTTTGAGTTCCAATATTTTTTCTTCGATTGCAATCAGGGTCACTGTAGTTCCCAACAGCTGGCCTTCTTCGGCTTGAACCGTAACTTCGACATTCACGTCTTGTCCGGGTTCATATTTTTGTTTGTCGGTTTTTACCGCAACGGTTGATTTATAACGACCCCAGTTTACCTTAAGATTCGCGTAACCCAAGCGGTAGGTCGGCCGACCCAGGTCAAGTTCGCCCATTTTTGCCGGCGCAGTTTCAGCACGGCCAGTAATGGCGTAAACCGACACAAACACATTCGGGGCAAAGGTTCCGACCACAGGAACCTCCACTTGACCCGCTTCACATGCATTTGCGGACACAAAGTGCTCAATCACATTGTTTCGTTCGACAGTAACAAGAGCGCTGCAAGTTTTAAACGGAGAGGCAAAGCTGACCACTGCTTTTTCACCATCTTTGTAATTCTCTTTGTCTAAAGCGAGGGGAAGATATTTCGCACCCTCGTCGTCGCCGAAGTTGTAGTAATCATTCGGTCCGTAAACACGGCCCTCTTTGTCGACTTTAAACAAAGCATGAGAAGCTTGTTTTGAAGTTTTTGAATTCACTTGAAATGCGTAGCTGCCCTCTTTCAATGCACCGACAGGGCAACTGACAATGCCTTTGGTGATAAGACAGTTGGCCGCCCAACGAACGGGCTTTAATTCTCGCTCCAAAGTATTTTTAATTAGTCCGCCGAACAGTTCTTCGCCAATCACGCGGGTTTCGATACGGATCACTTTGAATTCTAAATCGGACAAGTCCGTTACAATTAGGCTTTTTACGTTAACGACGGCCGCCTGAAGACGAGCAACCGCGCGGGCACCAGAAATCAGATTTGTTCCTACATAAGTCTCTGCGTTGTAAACGTTTTTGGCTTGTGAGAGTGTTTGGTACTCGCCCACTTGGTCTTGGTACCGAACGCGCACCACTAATTTTTGGGGACGATCGACCGATTTTAAGATCTCGCCAATACCACGGCCATCCGTCGATTTTTCAAGAGCTAAGTCTTTGTTGAGTGATCCATCTTCGGCAGTTTCTAAACCCGCGATGACTGCTGGACGCATATTATTCGGGAGAGCTGCGTCGTCGGTGCTGCGATCTTCATTATTGATGGTCATGTTGCCATTACCAAAATTAAAGCCCGGAAGATCCTTGTTCTGAATCTCGGTCGGACCAAAGTAGTAAGAAATCTCAACCGGAAGTTTTTTCGCGCCCACGCCATTGGCGTAACGGATTACCGCATTCACTGGGATAGAATCAGGTTTCACCAACTCTTGAGTTGGAAATGCAATAATTCCGGACATCAAAGGGATTTTAAATTCCGCAACTTCGATATCGCCGGATGGCAACCATTGAGAGTTCACGCCGGCACCCAAAATGACACCGTAACGACCCAGTTTTACCGAAGAGTCACTGGGCACATTCCAGACCAAATTGGCTTTGCCGTTGGACCATTGAATTGGAAGTTCGTAATAAATTTGGTCGTCATCCATGCTGACAATGCGAGCTGTGCTTGGCAGTTTTTCTACGGCTACTTCTTGAAAACCATTGGCTTTGGGAACTTTGGCAATCAGTTCAATAGGGACTTGCTGACCTGGTTTTACCAAATTTACACCAATCACGGCGTGGAAGTAGGTTTGGTTTTCTTGAATGCTCGAAGAAAACCAATCGATACCCGGTGCACCCATGGCATAGCTCGTGGCGCTATTCCAGGTGGTGTGGATCATAGCAACGTCATCTCCAAGTTTTGCGGCCAGGAAAAACTCTTCCTTGCTTAAAAACTCAGAATATTTATGTGTGGGTATTTTGCAATCTTTGGCCCATTCTTGATTGGGAAAAGTCGCGATGCCGGAAGCATCTGTAGCTAAAGTTGTTACCAGTTCTCCGAGACAATTGTAGATCTCTAATTGAGCGCCGATGGCGGGCTTTGCGTCCGACAAACGAGTGACCCAAGCAATATTTGTTTCAGTTCCTTTTTTAATGTGAATAGCCAAATCGGTAACTTGGGCCAAGACGTATTTTGGATTGTAGTAACGGTTTTCATTGGCATCGGAGCGCGCCGCTTCAAAGGCCGGACTGGAAACTTCGATCGCGTACATGCCGCTTTTTTGTTTTACAAATGGAAATTGCAGAACGGTAGGACGATTTTTAACGCCCGTTAATTTTTCCTCAACCAGGTTCGAACTAACGCCCAGTTGCTCAAGCGGACTTACGTAGTCCGGGGTTTCGCGATAGTCGCCGCGCAGAGAATACGCAGTAATCAATTTGATCATCGCGGGAAAACTTTGCGTTGATTCCCAAGCTGCGGCATCAACGCCTGATTTTCGGATTTTTAAAACTTGATTCGCATTGACGACGCCGACGGGCAAATAAAGGTTGTCTATATTTCGCTCGAAGAAAGAAACGCGCTGTGGAACACGGATGACCTCATCCATGGCGCCGATGCGGATAAAGAACTCCGTCAAAACGTTGGCAAGCTGGCGTCCTTCGATGTCTTTCAGGTTCTGCGGAATGACGACTTTGGCTTGAGTCTGGGGCTCGATGTTCACGTTGAAAACGACCGAGTCTAAAATTGTGTCACTGTACTTTGCAACAAAGGGGAAGAATCGAGCGATGTAATTGATAAAGCTGTCCCAAAATCCGATTTGGCGACTGCTTTCGATTTCTGCAAAACTGCGAACTGTCTTTTGATCGGTGGAACCGTAGGGGATGTATTCGATATAAGCATCTTTGATGTCAGCCCATTTTACCAGGCCATTTGTGACGATCGAGACCGGGGAGTTTGGCAAGCAGTTGCCTTTGACTGAACTTGGGCTTGCGCACTCGACTTCCGCTTGAAATTGGCTGCGGACTGAAAACTCTTTAGAGAATTTTGAATCCGCTTGAACGTCGGCATTGTCGGCACTTCGTTGGCCAAGAATTGTTAAATTAATCTGGGAACCTGGAATCAGATTTTGCTTGATAGTTGCTAGCAACCAAGTTTTTTCCGTGAAATCAACTTCGGAATAAGAATTAATCGATTTGAAGTATTCGAAGATTTTTTCAGTTTGTTCGAGCGGAACTGGGGTCAGCGACATTTTTTCACTGGGTGCGTTTGAACTTAAATAGTTCAAGTAGCCGTTTTGTTCGGCAAAAAACTTATTCGCATCGACGGGTCCGTCGAATGTAATCATTAGGACCGGGTCTGTTTCGCGAAGAGTCCCTTTGAAAGCCGAAGCCGGAATCACGCTTAGGACATTGGGCCCGGCAACTACAACAGAGTAGACAATGGCTCCCGATTTCCAAATCTTACCCGTTCCTGATTTTAAATCTGCGGTTTGAGTGACCTGGCATTTGGTTCCGCCGACCAAACGTGCGGATTGGTACTCGTTTTTAGCTTTGAAGTCATAAGTCCAAATTGTGTTGTTGTCGGCCCAACCAGAAAACCCTGCGAGCGCTGGCTTGCAATCGACTTTGAAGGCCTCTTTCGAATCTTTGATCATTGATTCCGGGAAAGTGATTCGCAACTGCGTGACGGATTCTTTAATTCGCCCCACAGGCTGCGGAACCGCGCCGTCAAAATTCTGAGCCACTGCGGAAGTTGCTAAACTGAGAGCCAAACCTAAAGTCGATAAAATTTGTTTCATAGATCCTCTTGTTAAGTCAGTAAGAAAAACAAAGCTAACGAAAGGGTGATAACAACCCTGGTTCGCATCGGCAACCACCTAAACACAGTTTTTACCGCAAAGTGCGGCAAAAATTTTACACCGGCTTTTTTTTCAATGAATTCTTGGCATATCTTTAAAATGTGTCCTATTCCATGCCTATGCGAACCGCGCGGCTTAAAACCGCTCTCTTTTTATTGACAGGAATTCTTAGCCTTCTGGTACTGGGCGTTTTCTTAACTTCCAGTTTTGAAAGTATTGTCAAGATGGCGTTAGGTTCAGACCGCGTTCTGTTAAGTGAGGACGGCCAAGTCATTCAGACTTTACGAACCGATTTCGACAAAAGACGCTTGGCTTGGCAGCCTCTTTCTACTTTTCCGGAGAGTATACAAAAAGCCGTGATCGCGGCCGAAGATCATCGCTTTTATTACCATCCGGGGATCGATGTTTTGGGATTGGGTCGAGCTCTTTGGACCAATTTACGCGGTCAGCGGATTCAGGGTGCAAGCACCATCACGATGCAAGTTACTGATTTGATTCAGCCATCGGTTTTGAAGGACAATCAGAAAATTAAAAAAGGCTCGCTGAGACACAAGCTGGTGCAGGCTTTCCGGGCCCTGGCTTTGGAAATCCGGTGGAGTAAGAAACAGATTCTTGAAGCCTACTTGAATTTAATTCATTTGCGGGGGGAGCTCCAGGGTATCCCAGCTGCGAGCTTCGCGTACTTAAACAAGGATCCCTTGGCTCTAGATCAAGATGAAGCTCTGGTTTTTGCCGCAATGATAGTTTCGCCCAATCAAGGGGTGGCCGCTTTAAATTTGCGGGCTTGTGCTTTAAAACGCAAAATAACTTCGATCGACGAGTCTTGCGAAAAGTTATCCCGGACGGTGGAGCTTTTCTTCCGCGGTCGAGCTCGTCTGCCCACGGTTTTGGGAACGGCTCCACATCTTGCTCGTCAGTTGTTTCAAACACATCCCAATACGGCTATTTTAAAATCAACCCTTAGTGCCCGCCTGCAGAGCCATGTCATCGCTGTCTTAGAGAAAAATATTCATCGCCTGAAAGATGCCAACGTCCGGGATACCGCAGCGATCGTTATCGATAATTCAACGGGAAAAGTTTTGGCTTACGTCGGGGCGGTCAGCACTTCTCAAAGCCTCCACGTCGATGGAGTTCAAGCTTACCGCCAAGCAGGATCCAGTCTAAAGCCCTTTCTGTACGCCAAAGCGATTGAAAAAAAACTGATGACCGCGTCCTCTGTCTTATTAGATGACCCAACGGCAATTTCTTGGGGACAGGATGTTTATCGTCCCACCAATTACGACAAACACTTCTTTGGACCCGTTACGGTGCGCGAGGCTTTGGGATCTTCATTGAATGTTCCGGCCATAAAGACCGTGATGACGATCGGACTTCATCAAAGTTACCAAGTTTTGCAAAACCTGCAGCTGACGAAACTAAAACAACCCGACTTTTACGGTGTTTCGTTGGCCTTGGGCGCAGTGGAAGTCCGGCTTGATGAGTTGGCAAATGCCTATCGAATTTTTGCAAACAAAGGAGCTTGGAGTCCCCTGCTGTTTACCGACAAAGAAAATCCTGACGAGAAAAAACAAATCTATTCTCCAGAGTCGAGTTTTATCGTCTCTTCCATCTTGTCGGATCCCAATGCGCGAAGTATCGGTTTTGGTTGGGACAGCCCGCTGGAAACGCCATTTTGGGCCGCGGTGAAAACTGGGACGAGCAAAGACTACCGCGACAATTGGTGCACGGGCTTTAGCAGCCGGTACACGGTCGCCGTGTGGGCCGGAAATTTTAATTCCGAAGCGATGAAAAAAGTGAGCGGTGTCTCGGGCGCTGGTCCATCCTGGTATGAAATTATGACTTACTTGCATGCGGCAGAGCGAAGCGACAAGCCCCCGGTTCCCAGCGGTGTCGTCGGCAAAAATATTAAGCACGAGTGGTCTAGCGGCGAACACCTGGAGTATTTCATAACGGGGACCGAACCCAACGGAAGTATTATTTCGGTAGCCAAAGAAAAATCAGTGCAATTTGTTTTCCCGGCAGAGGGATCTGTTCTGGTGAAAGACCCGCATCTTGATCAGTCACAGATTGCACTTTATGTGAAATTTAAAGGCTCTATACCCCAAGACAGCAAGCTTTCGATGAATGGAAAAATTTTAGGGGCCGCGGTGAGTCCGTTTAAGCTGACTATGCTCAACACAGGAAAAAATGAATTGTCGATTACTTCGGGTGAGGGCAAGTTACTTGCGCGAGTGAATTTTAGGGTTCGGGGTGGTCAGGATCGCTCGGACCCGTTTTAGTCTGGTTTCTGCCGACTTTGCCGCATAGATTTTTTCTAAAATGGCGCGCCGGGAACTGGGGGCCAAGAACTGGAACTTTTCTTGGGCTTTTTTGTCCTTGGCAAAAGCATCCTTGAGCTCTTTAGGTAAAATTAGTTTGTCCGACTTGTTGAGCGTGTTCCAACTGCCGTCTTTTTTTGCTTCTAAAATTTTCTGGATCCCATAGCGAGTCATTTGTTTTGACCGCACCAGGGACTGAATCTTCTTTTTATTAATGGCGGACCAAACACTTTTTGGTTTCCGAGGCGAAACCAAGAGCAGGAAACTTTCTTCGTCGTATTTTCGGGGAAGACTATCGATCCAACCAAAACAGAGAACCTGGTCGACAACATCACTCGCGGACAAGAGAGTCGGACCCAGGTGCTTTTTATAAACGCGGATCCAGACGCTTTCGGCCTGTCCATGATGGGTGGAAAGCCATTTTCGGAATCCCGCTTTTGTTTTTGGATCTATTCTTGCCAGCATCTTACCGGAACCTGTCACAATCGCGAAATGAAATTGTATTTCTTGGTGTCAAAATGGATTGGCACTTCTCTTGCTAATCTGGTTCTCCAAGACAGGGAGTCCTTATGAAAAGTTCTAAGTTTTTTATTTTAATGTTTTCCGGTTTACTTTTAACAATAAAGTCTTGGGCGCTGGCCCCGGGTCAAGTTTCCATCGAGTATGTGGCCCTCGAAGGCCGGGGTTGTCCCGCCGGCAGTGTCGCGGTTCAGCTGGCGCCAGACGCTTCCAGTTTTACAGTTCTTTATGATCAGTTTCAATTGGATGGCCGAGCTGCAAGTCTTGCCGAAATAAAGACGGAGTGTAAGGTCACCATAAAGCTTCGAAAGCCTTTGCTGCTCGGTTTTGCAGTCGAATCCATGGATATGCGCGGATTTATTCAGTTGGATGCGGGCGTTCGAGCCTCGCAAAAAGTAACGGTAAAAAGTGGAGCCGTAGGGCCAATTCGCCAACTTCAATCTGATTTTGGGTACGAGCAATGGCAAGGGCCGGTTCAACAGAACTATTTGATTTCAACTTTAAAGCCGATTCGTCGGCCTGAAATTTTAAACTGCATTCCTCCCCGCAAAGACACCAAAATTGAAATTAGTTCGAAGCTCCAAATTCAAAATCTAAGTTCGGGCAGAGTGGGTCTTATGATGGTGGATTCAGCAGACGGACGAATGGTGCAAAAATATAACCTGCGATGGACGAATTGCCTGAATGCGCTGGGTGATCTCTTGGGTGGCTTCAAGAAATTTTAACTAAACCATTGAGCGAAATGGCGGATCCTGGAACCCGCTTGTCGATTTAAAGAACTTTAATTGCATCGACGAAAGAAAAATCGACGCAATTGGTTAATAAGCTTCTACTATTTTTTTAATTTCTTCTTGGGTTGCTGGAACTTTTTTTATGACTTCGCCGTCCACGCGAAGTTTTTCCAAATCAACCACTGCCCCTTGAAAGTAATCTTTATTTGGGTCTATAACTCCCCGAATGCTGTAAATCACGAAATTCGGTCCTTCCATCGAAAGGACTAAATATGCCGCATCAGCAGCACCCAAAATTGTTTGTGCGCTCAGTTGCATCAAGCTTCCATAGGTTAAGACTATTCCGGACCCTAGAGCTAGGCTTGAAGGGACCACGACAGTCTTTCCGACTTCGTAAATTCCCAGTACCGCCCCTTTGCCCATGGCTGCCGCAGTTCCCGCTACGAGTGCTGCCGCACCCGCAGCTTTGGCAGTTACGTCCGAGGCTACGCCGATAACTTCGCCCGATCCAGCAGCTACTGATCCTGCAGCGCCGCCTCCGACTAGAACAACACTGCCCGTAACGGCGGCTCCAGTCGCGCCCACAACGGTAG
>JAYUPS010000055.1:0-14212 GCA_043759945.1 Bdellovibrio sp. | reverse complement strand
ACATCACCGGCGGGGTCCGTAACTAAAATCCATTCATGGTGAAGGGCCCGGTAATGAACCACATTTGGTTTTAAGACAGAGGCCCGTTCCGGCGCCATCCGAAAATATTTCCCCGGGGGATCATCAAAAAGCGCTCTCGCTTTTTGATCCGTTTTTTCTTTAAAAACCTCGGCGCTCACAGACTGAAGTTGAAATCCGTTGGGCAGTTGAAAGGGAAAATACTTGGCTCGAACGGCTTCAATTTTCATGTCTTACCTCCAAAATCATTGAGAAGGGTTTAGCTATAATGCCATGCATAATCAAGTGGAGAGCCTTGTCTCGGGGGAAGATTTCTTAGAAAAATGCGCTATGCAAACAACAACTCCCGTCATCACTTCTTTGCCGACTTACACCGAGCTTTTGCAAAAAGGCTGGGACTACATGAAAAACGATCTGCCCCTGACCGCGGGTCTGACTTTGGTTTACTGCTTGGGTCTTGGAGCCGTGGGTTACATTGAATACTACGGCTGGGTGATTAGCATTTTTATCAGCGCCGGCTACGTCGCATGTTTGCTTCAGATGCGTCAGGGAAAAACTTTCGAGTTCAAAGATTTTTTATGGGCCTTCCAAAGTTTCGAACGCGTCATTCACGTTCTGCTTGGATCGGTGCTGCGCTCTTTTCTTATCGGAATCGGACTCGTACTTTTGGTGGTCCCAGGAATTTATTGGTCGGTCACGACCAGCCTGACCGACATTCTTATCGTCAAAGAAAAGCTCGACGCGATCACCGCCATGAAAAGATCCATGTCCATGGTGAAGGGACGCTGGTGGTACATGGCCGGGCTTTTGGGCGTTATTATGTTTTTAAATATTGTTGGATTTTTATGCTTTTTAGTCGGGGTGCTTGTGACAATTCCCCTTTCTTTTCATATCCTGTTGAACGTGTCTGACGAGTTCGCCGCCACGACCGCTTCCGTTATTCCGGTCAATCCCACTTAAGGAGATTTATTTTGGGTTCATTTGGCCTGGGTCATTTAGTCATTTTAGCTCTGATCGTTTTCTTTTTCTTTGGCCGAAATCGTCTGCCAGATATTGGTCGAACTTTGGGCCGCACCGTCAAAGGTTTCAAAGAGGGACTAAACGACGTCGATGCGGAATCGCGCCCGGTGAAAGAGCTTGCGGAAGATTCCACTCATGGAAAAACTCAAAAAAAGAAGAAAGAAAAAGAAAAGGGATGAGTTTCGCTTTAAGCCTTCTTTTTTTGTTTCCTAGTTTTGCCCAACCAGAAATTGTGGCGACGGACCAGGTTGCTAGCCGATGCTACGACGGCTTGATTGAATTTCCCGGCGCCATTGATAAAAACCTACTGAAGAAAGCCTGCGAGAAAGTCACCGTTCTTGATGGCTGCACGAGCGTTAAGGGAGCTAAAATTTTTCATTACGATCGCAAGGGCAATCATAAATCGCAGCAAAAAATTCTGGTGTTCTCGTTAATCCACGGGGACGAAACGGGCGCTGGAACTTTGGCGCGACTGTGGATGGAGCGATTAGAAGACATCGAACCCCGAAACACGTGGCGCGTGATTCCGATTTTAAATCCGGATGGCGTGCAGGCAAAAACAAGAACCAACGCCAACAAAGTGGACCTGAATCGAAATTTTCCCACCAAAGATTGGGAAGACAAAGCCAAAGATTATTGGGTGACGCACACCAAGTCCAATCCACGACGCTTTCCCGGAAGCCAAGCCGGAAGTGAGCCTGAAATTAATTGCGCGCTCAAGCAGATCGAAGATTTTAAACCTGATTTTGTTGTTTCCATTCACACTCCGTTGAAGGTGCTGGATTTCGATGGGCCTAAAGTGAACCCACCCAAATTTGATTACCTGCCTTGGAGATCTCTGGGTCATTACCCGGGCTCGATGGGTCGTTATCTTTGGTCCGAAAGAAAAACTCCGGTACTTACTACCGAACTTCGTGAAGATTTGCCGAAGACCTCAAAGCCCTTGGTGGACCTTCAGGATGTGATCGGTCAGCTTGTTAGCCTGGAATTTCCGACCCTTCAAAAAAAATAGAGCTCTCGTTGTCTCAATATGAGAAATGAGTGGAAACCCCCTGAAATTTGCCTCAAAATAGAGCTTCAAGGGGATCCCAATGAAAAGCAGTACCTTCGGTTTTATTTTTTCAGTTGCGATCATTCTCTCGGTCACCACTGAAGCAAAAACCAAATCTCGTAAAATTTTAAAACCCGACGCCGCTTCGGGAATCCCGGCTGAAGTTTCCGCGAAATGCAACGACGGGGTTCAGCGCGGTTACGATTGCATGTCTTACGAAATGGGAGAATACAAAAAGCGAAAAGCGTTGGAAGCGGAAGCGGCCAAAAAAGCCGCCGAAGAGAAAAAAGAAAAAATGATGCAGGCTCTGCAAAGTGCGTTGGGTGGCGGTGGCGGACAAGGCCAAGGCCAAAACGGACAACAACAACAACCAGCTCAGCAACAACAGCAACCCGGACAGCAGGCTCCCCCCGGCGGTGGTGGCGCCCCCACTCAGGCCGGTGGAAATGCAGGTCCCAACAAAACAGAGACAGCTTCTACCGAGGGTCCCTCAGCCCCCAAAAAATGTCCCTCAGAAAGGCACAGTAGCCGAAATGATGTTCATGCGAATATGGGCGGGTCCGCTCAGGGGACACGTCAAAGTTCTTTCGATCCGAAAGATACCGACAAAGTTGCCATTCAATTTAAAGGGTCTAAGCAGGGCTTTTGGTCTCCGGTTCGGGGCAATATAAAATCGGCGGAAAAAGTTGGTGGCAATCCAAAGATGTGCCGCATCGTCGTCGAGGATGTGAAGTGTTCCGAAGGGAAAATCTGCGCGGCAACGTTGGTGGTACCCTCTGAAACCTGCAGCTTTGGAACAAAATTAGATCAGTGTACGTTTTTGGGTAGCGGCCAAGAATCCGGCACGGCCTACATGCAAATTCATCACGAAGACGGTTCCGCTGACGCCGTGACCTATGAAAAAGTATACACGTTAAATAATCCCGCAGGGAGCGGCGGTCCGTCCGGCACGGCAGCCGGGAGAGACTAATGAACGTTGCTGTTCCCGCCGCTGTTGATTGCGGTGTGAATTTGCATTTGGCGCTCTTTCGAACTTATGACCTTGTCGTACATTTCTTCGAGCTGTTTTAGCACCGCATCTTTCGCGATTTTAATCGCCGCGTAGATGTCCTCGTGCAAACCTTCGGCTTCCACTTTGGTGCCGTCCTCGGCCAAAGATATACTAATTCGATACATGGTCTTTAATTTTTCTTTTTCTGGAAGATGGTCGGTTTCGCCACCTTTCAGAAGTTTTAGTGGATTCTTTGCGATTACGGAAACCACCGTGCTCGAAGTCGTATAAGGCTCGAATTCCGTTAAGGATTGATAGATATACGATTTAATTTCGGGTCCCACGTTATCGAGGTCAACCTGATGGGATGGCTGTAAAGACTTGTCCATACTACCTCCACTTACTAGTATTCTAACACCGTGTTCGAAAATTAGCGCGTAAAGGTCACAGAATATTTGAGCCCAAAGGGCGAGGAAAATATAATGGTCTAGAAGATTCATTATGGGACAGATCGACAAAAGTCGTGATATAAGAATCACTAATGTCATCTCAAAATGAGACACCCAAAGACGTCCGTCTGCATGAATCGTGGAAAATCCACTTGGCTGCAGAATTTGAACAGGCCTACATGAAAGACCTGAAAGCCTTTCTGAGCAAAGAAAAGGGCCAGGGTAAAATCATTTACCCGCGTGGTGATTCTATTTTTGCGGCGCTCAACCGCACGCCATTGGAGCAAATAAAAGTCGTGATTTTGGGTCAAGATCCCTATCACGGTCCCGGCCAAGCGCACGGACTTAGTTTTTCGGTGCCAACGGGTGTCGCGCTTCCACCGTCTCTCTTGAATATTTTTAAAGAACTGGAAGTCGATCTTAAAATTCCACGTTCCGCACAAGGCTGTTTGGAAGCCTGGGCTGACCGCGGTGTGCTTTTACTGAATAGTGTTTTGACCGTGGAGCAGGGAAAAGCGGCTTCTCATCAAAACCGAGGTTGGGAAAAATTCACGGATGCTGTTATTCGCGTTATCAACGAGCAACGAGAACACGTGGCCTTTATTTTATGGGGAGCTTACGCCCAGAAAAAAGGGGCCTTCGTCGACCGCCAGAAGCATTTTGTCCTGGAATCTCCGCATCCCTCGCCGTTGTCTGCGCACCGGGGATTTATGGGAAGCAAACCTTTTTCCCAAGTGAACCACTACCTGCAAAAAAATGGTCTGGATCCTGTGGACTGGAATATTTCATCATGAACGAATTTAGAGCCTCTAAAGTAAAATTTTTTCGAGGGCTTCCGACGCTTCCCAAAAAACGCCAATCAACGCTTTTGATTTACGACAAGTTGCTGGAAAAACATTTTCCAAAATGGATTCGGCAGTTTCCCTTGCGTTACGGGGTCAAATCCGGCGAGGGCCTGAAAGACATCAAGAAACTTCCGAAACACCTGTCCCAAATAATTCAACTGATTGAACCCGTCGGACGTGCCGAGCTGGAAATCTTTGCGTTGGGTGGTGGATCGGTCGGGGATTTTGCCGGCTTTGTCGCCAGCATTCTTTATCGTGGAGTGCAGTTGGTTCAAATTCCAACAACTTGGTTGGCGGCGGTGGACTCGGCCCACGGCGGAAAAACTGCGCTCAATGTCGATCACTACAAAAATCAAGTGGGCACATTTTATCCGGCCAAAGAAATTTGGATCTCAAAGACTTTTCTAATAAACCAACCGGATGCACGGGCCAAAGAAGCTTTTGGCGAGATCGTAAAAATCGGCTTGCTGGAGGGCGGAAATCTTTGGAAGCAGTTGCTCGAGGTCCGGTCCAGTGGAGAGTCCCTTTGGAATATTCTTCCGCGCGCCATTCAAGCAAAGTGGAAAGTTGTGATGAAGGACCCGCATGAACAGCGGGGCCAAAGATTGATTTTGAACTTGGGCCATACGCTGGGCCATGTTTTCGAAAGCAAATTGAATGTTCCCCATGGTCAAGCGGTGGCGCTTGGGCTTCAGTTTGCCTTGAATTGGTCTAAAAATCGCGGCGATTTACCAGTGAAAGTTTTAAAACAGCTAGTCAAATGGCAAAAAGAGCGGGCATGGCCGTCAAATGCCGAAGTCAGTGAAGCCCTGTCAAAGATCAAAGACCCCGAAGTCGCATTAAAAAAAGATAAAAAGAAACTTACGCGGGACAGAATTAAGTTTATTTTTTCGAAGGGTCCCGGTCTAACTAAAATTCAAGACGTCAGTATTCAAGATATCGTCAAAGAAATTCAAAGACAGGTTCGCGGTACATGAAGGCCTTTGAATTCAACGGACCCATTGATTCGTCGAAATCTCTTTTTAATCGTGCCCTCTTAGTGCAAAGTTTTTTCCCCGCGTTCAACGTCAAAGGCAGTTCCGCGTGCGAAGATGTTCGCTCGATGAAGAAAGCCATATCAACATTGATTCGCAAACAACCCATCGATTGTGCTGCCGCCGGTACTGTCCTGCGGTTCATGGCTTTCAGGGTCGCTCGAGAAAAGGGAGTTCATCATCTCACAGGCACCAAACGCTTGCTCTCGCGACCGCAAGCGGAAATATCCTATGTTTTAAACCAACTGGGAGTGCAGACCACCGCAGACCAGGATGGAATCTTAATTCAAAGCGAGGGATGGAAAAAACCGATGATGCCGGTCTTGGTGCGCCGGGAAGATTCGAGCCAATTCGCCTCGGGACTTATCTTGTCGGCTTGGAATCTCGATTTCAATTTAGATTTTAAATTTACCGGATCCGTGGTTTCGGAACCCTATTGGGAAATGACCCTCGAATTTATTCGTCGTTTGGGAATGAAAGTCGATCGCAAAGCTGATATTTGGTCCGTACCAGCAAAACAACAATTGGCGATGACCGAGTACATTGTTGAGCCCGACTACAGTTCGATGGCCACCATTGCGATCTTGGCCACACTTTTTGGCAAAGCCACATTTTCTAATTTTAGCGACCAAAGCCTGCAGCCGGACTATGATTTTACAAATCTGTTAAAAAGTGCGGGCGTGCAGGGCCAAATAAAGGGCTCCCAGTTGACCTTCACAAAATCTGAAAGTTTGCGCTCCCTGAAAATCTCAATGGCCAACAATCCTGACTTGTTTCCCTCGCTCGCGGTGCTCTGCAGCTACGCGATGGGGGACAGCATTCTCAGTGGTGCTCCCCATTTAATTAACAAAGAGTCCAATCGTATCGAAAAAACCGCTGAGCTTTTGAAAAAAGCCGGGATAAAAACTTGGTCCGTCGACGGAGGCTTAGGTATCGAAGGACGCGGCCTGGATTGGGCGCCACGCACTTTTGAATTTGATCCCGACCAAGACCACCGGATGGCCATGGCCGCAGGTGTTTTCAAATACCATAATAATGACATTAAGATCACCGACACGTCCGTGGTTGATAAAAGCTTCCCTGATTTTTGGAGAATTCTTGGCCTTTCTTAAAACGCTACTTATCGGCGCGCGCGGGGTGGGCAAAACGTCCTTGCTCGAGCGATGGGCAACCGCAACGACCAAGTTGGATTTGGATGCTGAAATCGTTCGGGACCAAGGTTCTTCGATCGAAAAAATTTTTGAAAACTTCGGAGAAGATCAATTTCGGGAAACGGAATTCGAAACATTAAATCGACTGCTGCTAAATCCCGAGAAAATGATCATATCCGTGGGCGCCGGTTTCCGATGGTTGGATTACGAGTTTCCAATCCCGAGAAAAAAAATTGAAATTATTTGGGTGCGCCGAACGACCGATGACTTTGGGCGTATTTTTTTTGACCGCCCTCGTCTGAATCAAGAAATTCCTGCCATCGACGAGTTTTTGTTGCGCCATAAATCCAGGGTGCCAGCCTATATGATGAATTGCGATCGGGTTTACAAAATGCCCGAGGGTCTGCAAAAGCCAGATGAAATCGAAAAGTCTATTCTTGAAAATGAGCTACCAAAAGATTCGGGGATCTTGACTCGAACCCCAAAAAATAAATCATGGAACTGGGGTGGTCGGATTGAGCTTCGCAATGATTTTTGGAGCGCCGAAGAAGTATTTTCTTTAAATTATGAAGACGTGCTTTGGACCCACCGGGAAACCGGAAAAGAATCTGAGCTCCTGGTAAAAGAGAAAGATTGGCTCGATTGGCCGCTTGAGTTTGGCTTGCCGACCTTAAAGTCAGAACAGCTTATTTTGTCACTCCATGATTTGAATTATCAAGAGACTTTGGAACAAGCGCATCGCCGGTTGGAATCCGAGAAAGCTTGGCACTATAAATCAAGCCCACTTATTTCCACTTGGGAACAATTGGAAACGGGATGGAAGTGGCAGCAGGCCGATATAAAGAATCGCAGTTTTTTGCCCAGATCGCCCGAGGGTCGCTGGAATTGGTACCGTCAATGGAGCAAGGGGCATCAAAAAATTAACTTCGTCCAGGACGGAATCAACCCCGTTAAAGATCAGCCTTCGTTTTACGAGTGGCTTTCGATACCGGAAAGTTTTTCCCACTTTGCCGCAGTTTTGGGAGATCCCGTCCAACACAGTTACAGCCCCATCGAACAGGGTGAGTTTTTTAAAGACTACGGCTGGCCCTTTTTTGCGATTCCGATTTCAAAATCCGAGTGGTCGGTCGCGATTTCATTGCTCACTAAAATGGGACTTCGAGCCGCCGCTGTCACGGCACCCTTGAAACTTGAAATGGATCCCGCACGCCCTGTGAATACCCTTGTTTGGAGTGACGAGCTAACATGGGAAGGAATGAATACAGACATCCAAGGTCTGAAGTTGCTGTTGGATAATAATATCCAAGAGCCGGTGGTGCTTTGGGGCGGAGGGGGAATCTTGGCTTCTGTGCGGGAAGTGGTGCCCACGGCGGCACCCTACTCCAGTCGGACGGGACTACCTAAAACCTCGGTTCAATGTTTAAGTCCCAAGACTTTAATTTGGGCGGCCGGCCCCAATGACCCCTCTCCGGCCATGCACAGTTTCAAAGGTTGGCAACCGCAGCTCGTCATTGACCTGAATTATCGTGAAGACTCCGAAGCTCGGAGCTATGCCTTACAGACCGGTGCCCGTTATAAAAATGGCTTGGCTCTGTTTCAAAGCCAAGCCCAGGGTCAACGTGAGTTTTGGAAGACAAGGATTCAAAAGTGAGCGCAAATACCTTTGGTCATTTTTTTAAAATTCACAGTTTTGGCGAAAGTCACGGAGCCGCGCTCGGTGCGGTCATCGAGGGTTGCCCTGCCGGAGTGCCCTTTGATTTGGAACTTTTAAAAAAACAATTGGACCGGCGACGACCCGGTGGGGCTGCGGGTTTGACCTCGGCCCGAAAAGAATCCGACACACCGGAAATTTTGAGCGGAGTTTTTGAGGGAAAAACCTTGGGCACTCCCGTTGGCATCCTGGTTCGAAATCAGGATGCGCGTTCCGAAGACTACGATAAAATTGCGGAGCAGCCGCGCCCGGGCCACGCCGACGATGTGTGGAAAGAAAAATTTGGACACCGGGATCCTCGGGGTGGAGGCCGTTCCTCGGGCCGTGAAACTTTGGCTAGGGTCATCGGAGGAGCGGTCGCAGAAATGGTGTTGCGGGAACTGTCCCCCGAAACAAAACTCCGCGGATTCGTATCCAGCATTGGGCCCTATGTCCTAAGTGATGCGGAACGCCTGCAATTTTTAGCCTCGGAAAAAACCTGTGATGATTTTAAGGCTCGCTTTCCCGGATCCCAAGATTCGATGGTGGCCGCGTCTTTGCTGGAACTTAAGGAAAAGGGCGACAGCTGGGGTGGCATCGCCGAAATTCTGGTAAAAAATCCACCAATGTCTTTAGGTCAGCCTGTCTTCCACAAGCTCAAAGCCGACATTGCCAGCGCCATGATGGGCGTGGGTGCCGCGTCGGCCGTTGAAATCGGGGACGGGCTGCATGACCCAAAATCCTCGGGCGTTTTTTTTCACACCGACCCAAGTTCTGAGATTTACGGGGGAATACGCGGAGGTATCTCAACCGGAAGATCCATTTCCATCAAGGTTCACATGAAGCCAACCTCGAGCATCTTGGATGTGGCTAAGAAAGGGCGCCATGATCCCTCTATATTGATCCGGGCGATCCCGGTCTTTGAAGCAATGATGAACCTGGTGTTGGTCGATCACGTATTGTGGAAACGCCTTGATCGTATTGCTAATTCCTAGGGGTTGGGTTAGGAACCCCCTATGAAAACACTTTTAAGTTTCTTTTTTATTCTAGGTTTAAATTCTCTGGCTTTAGCCCAAACCTCCGACGAACCGACGCCGCTGGATCCACCTTATGAAAATTTGCACCATCCCAAAGTTGTCGAAAACTTTTTGATTGCCGATTTTTTTGGCTTTAAGAAAAGTACCAATACGAAATCTGCGGTTGAGAGTTTAATCGCTGATCAGACGCCGGTTAAGTCCCAAGTCGAGCGCGGTACGTGTTCGATTTTTTCCGCCACGGCACTTTTGGAAAGTCGACTCATCCAACGGGGAGATTTTAAAGAAATCGATCTGTCCGAAGAATGGCTTCAGTATTTAATTTCTCAGACCACATCCTCCGGTGGTTCCTATTCCTCGAAAAACTTTGTGGCACTTTTTGACTATGGTCAGCCCGTTGAAAAAACACTTCCTTATTCAGGAACGGATTGGAAAGATATTAACGCTTTGGGAGCCAAAGAACGTTGCGGCCATTTGACTGAGGCTTTTCAACTGGGAAGCTGTTTGACCTCTCACCGGGATCCAGCCCTTTTCAATTTAGCTAAAGAAGTGCTGATTGATTTTAATTCTCCGTATTACGACACCGATTTTTATTTTGCCCGGTCCGAAGCCCTGGAAAATAAAGAGGTCTTTTTTAGTCCGGACAGTCGATATGACACACTCTGGAGTACTGGTAAAATTAAGCAGGCTCTCGACGAGGGTCACCCCTTAACGATGGATATTACCTTTTATTACGGAGCTTGGAATCATCGCTTAACCGAAGAGCTGGGTATTCACCGAGATCTGAGTTTGTGGTCCCAAGGGATCATAACCTACCCCGAAGTAGGCAGCATGGATTACCGTAAATCTTTGGAAAAACGAGCCGGCCATTCGGTGGTGATCGTCGGGTACGATAACGACCGAACGGTCGAATACACGGTCAATATGGAAGATGGTTCGCTAAAGACTTTCAAGCGTAAAGGTGTTTATTATTTTAAGAATTCTTGGGGCACCAGCAATTTTGGAAATACCTTTTCAATCGGGGACACAATTTACCCGGGTTACGGTATGATTACTCAAGACTACGCCAATCAGTACGGCAGTTTTTATAAGCTCACTTTGAATTAAGTTCGACCGATTCGGTCTTAGCGGGTGCCGGAGCGGCTATTCTGACTTTTTTTTTCAGTTTTAGGAACGGGAGAGGAAGCGGCTCCTGCTTTTCTGGAATCTCGCTCTTCGTCAAACAAGGTCGCCAAGGCTTTCGTCAATTGGAATTGCTGCCCGACAATCGAATTGGGATTTTTCAAAAGTCGATCCAAGCTCACCGTGTTGGGTGCCGCTTCAGCCAAGGCTTCCGGAGTAACAAAGGACTCGCCCTCTCCCGGCAGAGCAGCAGCTCGGACCTCGTATGTTTTTGTTTTTGAATCGTAAGAGATAATTTCAAGCAAAGTCCCTTGCAGGATCGGTAGATCCGTCCCCCTCGAAGAATTGGTCATTGGCAATTTGCGCGAGGTTTTTGCCACCGAAACGGCGGACAAGCTAACGCCGATCACTAAACCTAGGAGCATCGCCTTAAAATTCTTCATCGCGTACCGCCTTTACCGCGAGAACCACCGCTGCTGCCTTTGCCGGATCCACTGGATCCTCCGCAAACCATCAGGGGCTCTCCCATTTGTTGTTTTACTTCGGGCCACTTGTCGCAGGGTACGGCAATGCAACCCTTCGTGGCATTGCGGCCGCCTTGGGAGCAACCGCGGGTTTTATGAATCCACTTTCCGACAGCATCATTCGACGGGATTCCCATTGCAATCGCGTCGTTGTCATATGAGGTCGTTCCCGGACCTGATTTGGTTTGATATTTAGCGCCTTTAGCAGGTCCTAACTGTCCCCCGCCACCGGCCGTCATCGAGGGTCCATTTTTTCCAATGTCGATCAAAAAGCATTTTCCCTTCACGCACATGCACTTGGCATTCAGGTCAACGGTGACCGAGGCATTGGCCTGACAGGTGGAAGAACACTGAGCTTGAGCAATTTCGCAGAACAACGAAAGACCAACGGCAAACATCATGAACTTAATAATTCGAAAAGTGGATGTCCCCATAAGCCCCCGGACCTGTACCAATACAATATCAGTGCCCAACAATTTGCGACAACTGCCGGCTTCATTTCTGGGCTTATTCGAGCTGGTCGGTAAAATCTCAGATTGAAACGTCCAGATTTTGAACGTGTGACCTGTCGGAGCTCGACAGTTTTAAGAGTAAAATTTAAAGATAAAAACTTTCCAGAGCATTAAAAACGATCGATTTGTCGGTGTCGTTAAGAGCCTCGTGATAAAAGCCCGGAAAATCCAAAAGTCGTTTTGATCCACCGTTTTCAACCGCCAAATTTTTATAAAAATTTAAACTTGCCGGTGCATCCACCAATCGATCACCCAAGGGTAGAACCATTCCAAGTTTGGCTTTCAAAGGGCCCTGCCACTGAAGAACTTGATTCATCGCTTTGGTCATTTCGACCTAAGTGCGCGGAGTAATTTTTGAATGATTCAAGGGATCTTTTCCGTAAGCTTCCACTACCAAGGGGTCTCGCGAAATAACTACGGGATCAATTTCATTTTCCAGCTGCAAATGGGGTAACAGGGGTTCCATCCAGCGTCCCGCCAGTGCTTTAAAATAGGGTGCGGGAACAGCCAGTTTCAAAAGTGGTGCAGAAATTAAGATCGATGATTGTTGAGTTAGTTTTCCATCCATGAGCAGTTTTAAGACGACCAAACCCCCGAAGCTGTGCCCCAGAATATTTCCGCCGGGTTCCAGCACTTCTAAAACGCGATTTTCAAAATCTGAAAAGCGATTGCAGTCCCCACGTTTTTCGGGGCTTCGTCCGTGTCCGGGCAAATCAACGGCTGTAATTTTTGAAAATTGAAAACGCAAGTAGTGGGGATAATGCCGGTAGCGATTGGAATTTTCCCCAAAGCCATGAACGATTGTGAGCTGTTTGTTAGATGGAGTTTTCGCAGACCAAATCCGTCGAAAGCCCGTAATTTCTTCGGTCCAACCCGGGGGAAGATCCGGAAACTGGGGGCTGGCACTCATTCGGATTTCTCGGCCTTGTAAAGATAAGCGATTCCGCCCGTCAGACTGCGGTGCTCAACTTTTTTCCAAGTTCCCGCTTTTTTTACCAGTTTCACAAAGCCTTCGGCGCAGGGAAAAGCCGCCGAGGAACTTTGTAAGTATTGATAAGCAGATCGTTGTCCCGTCACCCAACCACCAATGCGGGGAAGGATGTTGTTCGAATAAAAACTGTAAATACGATCAAAAAATTTCAATTTGGGTTGTCCAAACTCCAAAACGCACAGTCGCCCGCCAGGCTTTAAGACCCGGAACATTTCCGAGAGAGCTTTCACCGGATCTTGAACATTTCGAATTCCAAAAGAAATTGTAACCAAATCAAAAGATTGCGTCGGGAACGGCAAAGACATCGCATCGGCAAATCTAAAAAGAACTTCGCCCGCGGGATCTTTCTCGCGCGCTTTATCGAGCATGGGTTCACAAAAATCTGTGCCGACGACCTCGCTGTTGGGGGACAAGCGTTTCATTTTTAGAGCCAGATCGCCAGTTCCCGTCGCGCAATCCAAGATTTTTTCTTCATGTTCCAGAGCCGCCCAGTTCACCAATTGGGTGCGCCAAAGATGATGAATCCCCAGAGATAAAACCGTGTTGGCCCGATCGTAATTGGGTGCCACATCGGAAAACATATTTTGAATTTTAACGGGATCTTTTTCAGAGTTGGCTTGCATTTTTATCTACCGTTAAACCGTTTGAAGTTTTTTGCCCAAGGCGCCCAAAATCTTTTCCAGTTGCACCATCATGAGTGAAAATTCTTGAGTGGTTAAAGCCTGCATTCCATCAGACAGAGCTTCGGTTGGTCGAGGATGAACTTCGACGATCACGCCATCGGCTCCCACCGCCGCCGACGCCAGCGCCAATTTCGGAACAAACTCGCTGATACCAATAGCATGGGACGGATCGACGATTACCGGAAACGAGGTCTGAGCCTTGGCGACCAACACCGCGTTGACGTCAAAAGTAAATCTCGTTTTTGTTTCAAAGGTACGAATACCGCGTTCGCAAAGAATGACGTTGTCATTGCCCTCTTTCACGATGTAGTCCGCGGCCTTGAACCACTCTTCGATTAGGGCCGAAAACGAGCGTTTTAAGAGGACCGGTTTTTTTGTCAGGCCCAGTTCTTTTAAAAGAGGGTAGTTAAACATATTTCGAGCTCCCACTTGATACATGGAAACGAAACTGTCGATGCGCTCGACCTGCCTCGGATCCGTGACCTCGGTCACCAAACCCAATTTAGTTTGGTCCATTACTTTTTGGACGAAATCAAAGGCCTGGTCTCCCAGTCCTTGGAAAGCCGCTGGATTTGTGCGCAATTTCCAAATTCCGCCCCTTAACAAAACTGCTCCCGCACTTTTCACAAAATGAGCGGTTTCATTAAACTGCGCTTCGCTTTCAATAGAACAAGGTCCCGCGATGACCGTGAAATCACCCGCACCAATTTGCAATGGTCCAACTTGAACCGGAGTCGTTTTAGATTTCTTAAGAATCGAAGAATTGTTCCCAACGGTGAAGGCAGGAGAAGTGGCTGAATCATGTGGCACAGATGCCTCGGAGTTTATCATAATTGGACCTCAATGTTGTCTCTGGACTCGTTATACCATCAATGGCAGAATTAAGTAGTATGACGCAAATTGTTAAATTGAGTGACCCCCCATTTGACCTTTTGGATCCGTCGCTGCCAGACCGGTTTTGGCGAGACGGAGCTTTTCTAAAGGTCTCAAGTGACCAGTATTTTGTAGCCGTGGGGCCTTGGAAAGAGGTCGCTGAAGCCGAGGCCCATGTGGGAACTATGGATTTCTTCTCCTCGAATCCCAAGTGGCTCAGGGCC
>JAYUPS010000054.1:0-2096 GCA_043759945.1 Bdellovibrio sp. | reverse complement strand
GACTAAATATTGAAACTCAAGTAGCAGGTCAAACCACGGACGTTTTGATGAAAAACGAAAATGTCCCGCCCGAAGGCATTATGATGTCGACGCCTTCGACCTGTGGAAAAGTTATCAAAGACGGCGAATATCTGGTTCTAAAATCTCAAGCGGACACGACTTATCTGGGCGGTATCCGCCTAAGTTTTAAGGATCCCTGATGTGGCCACTGGTCTTTAGCTTATTTTATTCAATAGTCAGCGCCCAAACCTGCGCCGAGGACCTGACACGGATTTTAAGTCGCGACCCCATTCCGGACGCTGTCGAAGTCGCCGTCCAAGGCGCCAACGTGGCCATCGGCAAAGCTTTAACCCAAGAACAATCTCAGGCGCTTGAAAAAATCCTGCGGAAGACGGCGGGCGATAATTACGTGGCTACTGACATCTTAGAACAAAACAAAATCTTAAAAAAAGCGGGCTTCTACCCCGAAGACGTCGATCTGCTACGAAAGAAAAATATTTTAGGCAACACGGTCATAAAGTTTACCAAGGGCACTCCCACGGGATATAAAATCCAAGAAGTCGCTCTGCGTGAATTGGATTCTGGTGCCTTAAAAGAGATTCAAGCCGGGAAAAAGTACAATTACCTGACCGGCGAGAACGGCGAAATTCACATCACCAAAGACGCCGTCGATTTTCCGCCAGACAAGCTGATCATCGCGCAAAATAAGTCGGCGAAGACCTCGTCCTTCGAACCCCCACTGCTGGTGCGGGAAGCCGGTGAATTGGGCTATGACGCAAAAACGAAAAACTTGGTTTTTAAACCCACGCACACTTTTGAAAATAACGAAGTTGCAAGCCGAGCCATGCTCGACAAAGTGAAAACTTTAAATCCCGAACTCAAAGCGAGTATGGCTGCTTCGGCGACTTCGGCAAAGACTCCCGCTTCACGTGTTCTAAAGTGCTTGGACATCGTCAGTGGTCAAAGCAACGGGAAGAATTTTGTACTCAACCGCATGATTGCTGACAACGCGGTCGCGGTCTCTGCGATCACTACGGCGGAAATGATGGGTGCCGGAAGGCTTAACACTGAGGAGGGTAAATCCATGCTCCTGGGTGATTTGGTGGGCGGAAATGTCAACACCGTCATCGGCTCTGTGATGGGACTAAAACTCGTAAAAAGTGATTTGAGTTTTGGACAATCTTTGGCGGTGCGCGCGGGCATGGGAATTACCGGCGTCGAAGTACAGAAAGTCTTTCACGAACAGTTGGTAAAATCCGAAGACTCCCAAGCCGCAGAAAAAATTGCCGCGTTTAACACTTTGCATTTTATTGCACGACTTCCGATCAATCAGGCCTTTGACAAGTTCATGATCAACAAACTTCCCAATATGATCTTCGATGCCTGCCAAAGAAATCCAGCGCTGGCTGTTGCGATCAGCCCAGTTTCCGTTCGCATGTATGAGCGCTATGCTTCGACCGTGATTTATTACGGTCTGCGAACCCCGTTTGAGCAGTAGAGTAGCAGAGCAGTAGTTAATTATTTAACGATAAAATACAAACAAGCATCCACCCGAGTCCCCTGCAGGATGTTCCGCGGGTTCATGGGCTCTTTGAAAATGGTGCGCGCATTAAATTCGACGTGGGTCTCTTTTGAAATTTCTAGAGCTTGGGTCAAAGGCAAATTTAAGCTGCGCCACTGGTCGGTCTCTCCCCGCTCAACGCTGAATTCATCCAATCCGCCCGGCATCAGGTTCAAAGTTTCTGGGGCGTTCAAGGTCAACTTCCAAAAGTGAACTCCGCGTACGGAATCCGATTTCAAATGCAGATCCAACTGAACGGCTTGCAGGCGTCCGGTAAGCTGCCTTTCAAAATAGATAGATTTGCCGCCAAAGCCCCAGATTCGTTCGATTTCAATCAGTCTTGAGCCCCGAGTGATTCTGGGACCCTGGCCGTCCCGATCAATTTCAAACTGGGACTTCACAATGCCATGAATAACTTGAAATCCTGGAATCTCAGGCCGGCGTTCGCCACAAATATCTTTCCCGAAACTCCCGAAACACAGAACAGGAAGAAAAAATAAAAATCCAAAAATAAATCTTTTCACGCTTTGCTTTC
>JAYUPS010000053.1:0-5105 GCA_043759945.1 Bdellovibrio sp. | reverse complement strand
GTCATGTGACAGCACCCACTCCGGTGCCGGGTTTGAACGCCGGTTACGGCGGCGATGACGTCACCAACGGAAATTACGACATCAATTTCAGCTTATCCGCCGACGCTGGCGATCCCAGTTACCAACCTGAGCGAGTGACTTTGACCTTTGATTCTCCGGATGGATCCATTCTTTATTTTGCCGGCGAGTTTCGCGCCGGAATGAATTTGGTTACCGAGGATCCTTTGTCGATCGATCCCCGATCGATTCAGCCTTGGGGAAAAATTAAGGCCGCGATTAAACAAGGCGAAATTAAAAACGGTTCTAAATTTGTTTTCGATAAAAAACTGTGGGCTTTGGATCAAGGCAACTTCACTTACTACTATCGTATGTTTACTGGTCCCAACGGCGCTTTCATCCCGGAAGCTCAAAGAGCGGCGCCTCGTGCCCTGCGAATGACGGCTTACGTAATCAACCAATACGGCCTGAGCAACTCGACAAGCGTTACCATGCCGGTGCGGTACCGTTATGCCTACGATGACGAAGCCCTGGGCAAGGGCGTTGACGCCGTCGATGGCAGCCGGTCCTTTCCCGCTGATCCCGCAGTTAATCGGGTCATCGCAGGCCTGGAGTGGACTTCCAACAGCGCCTTGCTGAATAGCAATCCCTCGTGTCAGGCGGCTTTTGGACTGAACTATCCCTTTAACTTTGTCGATCAGACCGGACAATCGGGCCACAACTTTGCGGTGAATGTGTCGGCTTTGCGCTTATCCAGCGGAGTCTGGCAGCCCGCGAGTGTTCAGAAGACGACGGTTCTGGCCGCCATGGGAACGGCGCTTGGCGGGTCGTTAGCGACGTTTGAACCGATCGCGGCTTACGAGGGCCTGTGCAATCGTAAAGTCTGGGGCATTGTCTTAATTGATCGATTTATTGACTTGGATGTTTCGGGGTTGAAATACACCGTCACCGAAAACGGGCAATCCATGGACGTCATTTATGGTGTTTCAAAAATGGAAGCGTTTTAATACAAAATAGATTTGTGTTTCATTTTTAGAATTCTCCGGCATTTTCTATAAGACCTGGATTAATCCACAATCCCTTATTCTAAGATTCTACAAATAAGGGGGATTTCATGTTTAGGTTTGTCGTTTCAGGTGCGCTTCTGATTTTTAGTACCCAAGCTTTTGCCGACGTTACGCTTTCACGAGTCAGCTTGAGCGGAACCACTCTCACTTTACAGGGAAGCGGTGCCAGATCCGACACTTCCATCAAGGTCAACGGGACGGATTTTGGTAAGTCCAGCGGCTCAGGGTCGTTTAGCTTTGTCAGAGCCTCTTATGTAGCTGCGGCAAACTGCCAAGTGAGTGTTACAGATGGGCGCACCACAGCCAGTTCAAGCATCACGGGCTGCACCGTGGGTGCAAATCCAACTCCGACACCCGCTCCGACGCCAACTCCAGCGCCGACGCCTGCGCCCACTCCGGCCCCTGTGCCAGTCTCTGGCGACAACCGAACGAGCAACGTGACCTTTACTTTTTCGAGCGCGGGACAAAGTCCCTCGACCGTTCAGGCAGGACAAACCGTCAATCTGTCCTTCCGAGTTAGGGCCAGTGCGGCGGCTTCCAACGTCAATGTTTACGCGACGATCATGTTTTCCGGAAGCCCGGATGTTCGCATTGAGCGACGCTCACTGACCTTTGCTAGTGGAGAAACTAAGACTTTCACCATGCCCTTCACGGCCCGAGCGACCGATCGAATCGGTACACATTATTGGTCCGCGACCGTTCACCACAATTTAATTTGGAAAGCGGATTATTACACCAATCGTGGCACCACCACGATGGCGTTTTCACAAAGCAGCGGAGTCAGTATTTCTGCTCCCTATGGAGCCGAGTACGACAACGCCTGTGACATCGAGGCCCCGAGCCGCTATTCAATTTGTTCCCTGGGCAGCATCATGGCTTTCCAAAGCCTGCCTTTTGACAACTCGGTGTTTGTCGATGACTACCGGGTGACCGCACAAAATCAAGTGGTGGCTCGTAAATTTAACGGGAGCTCAGTTGTGTTTTCGGACATTGCTGGGGTCGGAAACGTCAGTGCCGCCACCCACCGGGATGTTCAGCTAGGTGACGAAAGAACTTTAGCCATTGCGGCCAACAGTTCCGTCGCCAGTGATTCTGCAGCGGGCTATTGCTCGGCTCTGGTTCACAGTGGTTTTTCAGATTGGCATTTACCAAACAAATCTGAACTCGCCATGCTGTTTTGCAATTCAGGCCAAATTAAAAACGCGCAGTTTCCGCAAGAGATCGCGGGCTGTTGGCCCAACATCTACGGCTACGGTGAACCCGGTTTTTATGTCAACGGCCAACCTCTCGGAGTGGATTTTACCCCCGGGCTTTACGTCTCTTCAACTGAAGTGGATGCCAACAGCGTATGGGCTGTGGACTTTGCAACCGGGCAACAGATTGTGATCTCGAAAGCCATCAGCGCCAACGTTCGCTGCATCCGCAAACCCTACGGCGTAAAGTAGACGAAGCTTAAAACTTTTTAAGCTTCGCTATTTCGGCCTTGGCATCATTCAAAGCGATTTGCGCAGATAATATCTGCGCTTCTTTTTCGTTAATCACTTTGAGCATTTGATTCAAACGAGTTTCCGAGGCCCGCAAAACAGCCTGATGTCGATCCACCATGTCTTGCACTTTACGGTCATAGGTTCCCCGCTCGCCCACTTTCAAGTGCAGTTGGGAAACTTTTTGGGTGACGTCTCCGGCGACTTTCTTTTGCACGTCCTCCAGCCGTAAAATTTGCTGCGACAATCGCTCAAATTTCAAACCCCAGCTTTGTTGAATTTCCTCAAAGTGCGCCGTCCAGCGAACCATTCCTTCGCGCATTTCGCGGTAAGCGCTCCGCAGCTCGACAAATTTCTTCTCGAGATCTTTGGATTGCTCAGACGAGTCATAGGCGCGACCCGGTTTGTCCACGGCTCTGGGATTCGCCCAAGCGCCTTCGCCAAAAAGTGATGGATCTAGTTCCTTTGACATTGACTCCCCCAGTTCCAAATCATTTCTGTTCATCCGATGGTGTTCGCGATGCGACTCCCGCGTAAACTATCGCCAAGACGTCTTTTGTCTCATTTTCAAAAACTACGGATACTCCGGTACTAGGATTTAAAAGTGAAACCGTGGAAATCGGCCGCCCGTGTGCACCCTTTCCGCCATTGGGTCCCGGAACAAAATCTTTCTTATTAAAACGAGACAAGGCAAAATCTAAGTTCTTCTCCCTTTGACTCGAGTCTGGTATCCAAATAAATGAAATCAACTTTTGGCTACCATTATCGAAATAGGCTGTCAGCCGCGCGTGTTCTTTCAGAGGGTGATTGTAAACCCATATTTCGCGATCATCTTCCTTAGTTTTAAACTTTGGTGCACCCAAAATAGTTGTAACTTCATCTTTAGTCGATTGATCCAGAACTAGTTCTTGAACCTTAGTAAATGAGATTTCACTCACTTCCTTTTTTGGGGAAACCGATTTTGTAGAGCATGCGGTTAAAAACAGTAAAACAATTAAGACATTACTTTTCATTTTGCCTCAGTTTCATTTTATCACCGTAGCGTTTTTTCAGCCAGTCATGAGCAGCCGGAGTTTCTTTTTTCAACATACTTTCATCAAAAGTTAGGAATTCCAGATTGTTGGCGAAGTCTTCTTCGATACTTAGTTTTCCATCTTCCTGCACGTAACCAGACTTTCGCCTTGTTTGAGTATAAGTTCGGTCTTCATTTACCTTCACACTCCAGCCGGCTGCCTCCCCGTACTCCTCCCGAAATAAACTTGATTGAGATCGGTAATAAACATGCACCAGCTCATGAAAAATGATCCGATTAAAATCCGTCTTTGCCTCGAATACCGAATCATATAATACGATGGACCCATCTAAGGCGCTCGCAGGGTTAGGGAAATCTTTAGACTTTCGCATGCGATAGAATCCCTTAAGTGGTTTCATCCAAAGTTCTTTCGGAATCCTTTCTAAAGCCTCCAACAATCGCTCACGCTCTTCCTCACTCCAATCCACTGATTTCTCGGAGGCATTGGGCCAATCATCCGGGCGACCATTTTTGATTTTGTCGTTCCAAAATAGATACGCTTCACTCTTGTCACGACAACTTTCGCTGCGAAACGAAGCCTTAACGGCCGTGCCATCAGCTTTTACGTAGCCCTTTACGGGATGAGCTCGCACTTTGTATTGGTTGGGACCACATTCAATTGCAGCTGATGCCATTGGCAGAAAAATTGAGGCGACGAAAAATCGAACTTTCATTCAACAAAACATCATTTCTGCCTTTGACATTGACTCCCCCAGTTCCAAATCTTTACCCTGAATTATGGCTGACACAAGCATTAGCAGCAACATTAGCAACAGCGACTTCTTGAAAATCCTTAACTCGCCTCAGCACCAGCTGTCGCCGGTGGCGCTGACCTTAAAAAATTACTTTCAATTTTTAATGAGACCCGAAGAACCGGTCACGGCCGATGCTTTCCAAAACTTTTTGGATCACGCCATTTCTTTTCCGCATTGGCAGCAAAATCGCCGGGAATTGGAAGACGACTGTCGCAACTTGATCGAAAGCATGGTTCAGGCCGAGCTGCTCCACGCGAACTTTCTGGAAAGTCTTTCTTGGCCGACCGAACAGCAGGTCATCGAAGTCGACAATCCAAAAACCAGCTTGGATATTTTGAACGCGTACTGGCTGCACAACATGAAAACCGACAAATCCAAGTTCAAAGTTTTTGATTTGGGCGAGAGTCGTTTTGCCTTGGTTGTTTTGCATTTGGATTCCCGGATTTCAGTCCACCAATACGATGCCAAATTCGTGGTTCGCAACGGACACATCGAACCCCTGCGCCGGGATTTAGCCCTGCACTACAATGCCGAGCTTGAACTGGATCCCACGCGCGCGCAAAAAATCGAAGTGTCTCCTTTTATAATGGCGCGCTTTATTGCCGAGGGCCGCGAAAGCTACGGTCACGTTGTTCGGGGCTACGTCTTCCAACACCTGCAGGGTTTGCAGGGTCAGTCACTCGACGCCCAACCAAGAATTTTTTTCGCACTTAAACGCTTGGAAAAGCTG
>JAYUPS010000052.1:0-5115 GCA_043759945.1 Bdellovibrio sp. | reverse complement strand
TTGATGGAGTTTTCTACTCTGTTGATCGATCGCAAAGACTTTATGGATAACGTTTTTGGAATGGTGATCCGCGGAGACATCCGTCAAGCCATCGCTTTTTGTGATTCCCGCCCAGCTCCGCTGTCGAACACCGTGAAGGCCGGTCTTGTGCAAGCCATCAACAAACGCCCCGACGAAGAAGTTCAGACGGCAATGGATGCCTCGGTTCTACGTGAAACGCCTCGGATCGAGGGCGCCGCTTCTTATCTGGCGGTCACGGGTAATGTCGCGGTTCTTGCCGGTCTACTCGGTACGATTTTGGGTATGATTAGTTCCTTCAAAGCCGTGGCCGCAGCGGATCCCGCAACCAAAGCCGAAGAGCTTTCCAAAGGTATCTCGCATGCCTTGAATTGCACGGCCTTTGGATTGTTGGTAGCCATCATTTCGATCGTTGCTTACGGTTACTTGCAAATGAGAATTCAGCGGGCCGAGAATGAAATGATCGAAAGCTCGATGAGTCTTTTGAATCTGGTCGTAGCCAACCGCGATAAAGTGAGAGAGTAGTAAAATGTCAGAAGTCCAAGAATCCGGCAAAGGTAAGCGGAAAAAGAACTTTGAACCGAATCTGGTCCCGTTCATCGATTTGATGAGCGTGTTGATTACCTTTCTGCTTTTAACGGCGGTCTGGACCCAGATTTCAATGATTCAAATTGGATCTTCTGTCTATGGTAAGAAGTCTCCGGACAAACCCCCCAAAATCACCGAAGACACGCAAATACCAATCAAGTTAGAAATTACCGACAAAGGCTACGCCCTGACGGTAGCCAAACAGCTTTTCAAATACCCGCTCGTGAATAGCGAATATGATGATCAGTCGCTGTTGCAGCAGCTGGAATTTGTAAAGCAACAATACCCCACAAAAGTGGACGCGGCGGTCGCGATGCAAGATGATCTACCTTACGAACAGTTAATTAAGGGCATGGACACCATGCTCAAAGCGGGATTCCTTCAACTCTCCGTTCTTACAGGGGGACCTAAATAATGGCGATCCACACCCCAGGCCAGAAATTCCGCAACCACAAGCTTCTCGGAACCAGCGGGAAGCGGGAACTGGTCGCGATGCTTTCGTTAACGGCGATGGTGGACATGTTCACCGTTTTGGTTATCTTTCTGCTGCAAAGTTATTCTTCAACCGGAGAAGTCATTTTCCTGCCAAAAGATGTCCAGTTGCCAAAAGCGGAGAAAATTAAAGATTTGAAGCCCGCCGTGGTGGTCACGATCTCTAAGAAGGAAATCTTACTTGATAAAAATCCGATTGTTTCTTTCGAGGTCGTTAAAAACCAAACGGAGTGGATGGTTCAGCCCCTGTTTGATCAGGTTCAACGCGCCCTCCAAGAATCAAAGGCAAAATACGATGCCAAGCTCCGAACGCAAGTCCGCGTTGTGGTGCAAGCGGCCAAGGGCGGCAAGCCCAATGAGCTCGATGAAGACATCACGCCCTGGAACAAAATCACCGTCCAAGCCGACAAAGGCATGGATTTCTTGACCGTCAAAAAGGTCATGTATACGGTGACCGAGGCTGGAGCCGGCGAAATTAACTTTGCCGTCATGAAACAAAGCGGTCAGCAGTAGTTTTTCCGTAAAGATAAAATGTCACGATTGGGCCGGGTAGCTCTTCTCATTTTACTGTCCCTTCTTTTCATACAAATTGTGATTGGTTTTCCTATTTCTTTGGAACAGGGAATTGAGCCCTCGAAAATTCAGACGGCCAAAGAGTTTAACGAAAATTCCAAAAGCGACAAAGAACAGCTGATGGGTCAAATTCACTTGGTGGAAAGCCGCGAGGGCAGCCGGGACTGGGAGCTTTTTGCCGAACAGGCCGAAGGATCCGAGGGCAAAGGCACTTGGAAACTGACCGAAGTCAAAGTGCAGTTCTACTCAAAAAGCCGTTTAGAATTTGTCGTGACCGGCAAAGCCGGAACCATTGACTACAAAACCAAAGATATGAAAATTGTTGGCGATGTCGTCACCCGCGCCAGCAACGGCTACATTTTTAAAACCGATGAAATGATCTACGATGCCAATGCCCGTTTGCTGCGAAGTCCGGGCTTGGTCAAGATGTCGGGGCCCAAGGATTCCCAAGAGGGCGATTTGACTTTGCAGGGCGGTAGCCTGGAAGCCAAAGTCGATGAAGGTTTCGTCATCATCAAGCCCAAAGTCTTCGCCCAAAGATCGATGTCCCAGTCGAGATCTTTTGTCGTTCGGGCCGGAGGCGTGCGCTTGAGTCGCGTCGACGCCTCGGCGCAGTTTTTCGACCAAGTTTCCATCGAGATTGAAACCATGCGCATCGAGGGACCTGAAGCGCGCTTTGAGTACCGTAAGAAATCGGATCTTTTGCAATCCGTTCTTTTCAAAGGAGGCGTCAAAGTCAGCGACGTCGACAAGTATGCGACCGCCGAGCAAGTGCGCTTTGATCCTGAGCAGAATCAGTTTGTTTTGACTGGGCGGCCCCGCGTTGTTCAAAATCAGGATGAAATCGTTGGGGAACAGATCATCTTCCTAGACGGCGGAAAACGAGTTAAAGTACAAAAGATGAAAGCACGTGTTGAAGAAACTCCCTAGAAGGAATCCTCTTGAGCCAATTGGTCGTTAAGGAAATTTCAAAATCTTTTAAAAAGCGCAAAGTCGTTCGCAAGGTCTCATTTGCGGTCGAATCAGGCAAAGTCGTGGGCCTTTTGGGGCCTAACGGTGCTGGCAAAACGACCAGTTTTTATATGGTCGTCGGTTTGATCCAAGCGGACGAGGGCGATATTCAACTCGATGGCGAGTCCATCCGTGATCTTCCGATGTACAAACGGGCCCGTGTGGGTTTGAGCTATTTGCCTCAAGAGGCCAGCATCTTTCGCAAGCTCACGGTGGCCGAAAATGTGACCGTCGCACTCGAGGCTCATGATTACAGTGGCAGCGCCAAATCCGAACGGTTGGATGAACTTCTTAATGATTTTCGGATTCAGCATATCCGGGACAGCTTCGGCTATTCGCTCTCGGGTGGGGAGCGACGTCGGGTCGAGATCGCGCGGGCCCTGGCGGGCAAGCCGAAGTTTTTGTTGTTGGACGAGCCCTTTGCCGGCATCGATCCAATCGCGGTCGCCGACATCCAAAATATCATTCGGGACCTAAAAGCTCGGGGCATCGGAGTCCTGATTACGGACCATAACGTGCGTGAAACTTTGGGGATATGTGACGAAGCCTTCATCTTGAAAGACGGCCAGATCCAAGTCCAGGGAACTCCGGAACAAATAGCAAACGATGAACTAGCTAAAAAGCTCTATTTAGGCGAAAATTTCAGAATGTAAACACGTCACCGCTTCGCGGTCGACGCATTAGGTTTTTTAATTGTAGGATATTGAATGGCTAAGATGAGTCAGCAAATGAAAATGTCCCAGACGCTGAGGATGACTCCTCAGTTGCAGCAAGCCATTAAGCTTCTGCAGCTTTCACGCCTGGAACTAGAAAATGCTGTTCAAGCAGAGCTTGAAGAAAATCCGATTCTTGAAGAGACGATGGAATTAAAGGACGAGGATTTAAAGCGCGCCAAGGAAGCCGACGCCGAAGTCTCGCCGGCCGAGACCGCCCAATCCCAAGACGATCAAAATCCGCAAAAGCAGGATGAATTTGATTGGGAAAATTACATCGACAACAACTACAAGCCACCCCAACAAGGTTCCGGCAACGAAGAGATCATGAATTACGAAAACGTAATCACGACTCAGCAGACCTTGCACGAGTATCTGCAGTGGCAGGCAAAAATGTACGGGTTTAACGAAGAAGAACTCATTATCGCCGAAATTTTAATTAACTACATCGACGACGACGGTTATTTGCTAACTCCGCTGCAAGAGATTGCCGACAGCGAAAAGATGGCCGTCACTGAATTTGAAGACGTGCTGCCCTTTGTGCAAGAACTTGATCCCCCTGGAGTGGGCGCGCGAGATCTTAAAGAGTGTCTGTTGATTCAAGCCAAAGTGCTCGAGGAAGATACGACAGATATGGTTCATTTGATTACGAATCACCTGAAAGATCTGGAGAAGCGAAATTACGACGCCATGGCCAAAGCCATGGGCCGCGACGTGCGCGAGATCGTCGAGATGTGCAAAATCATTTTCCAGATGGATCCGAAACCCGGAAGAAGTTTTGCTCCCCAAGACACCCACTACGTCACCCCAGACGTTTACATTTATAAAGTCGGGGATGATTACGTGGTGTCGCTGAACGAAGACGGACTTCCGCGTTTGAAGATTTCAAATTTTTACCGGAACATGCTGAGCTCGGCGTCCGGCAACAAAAACACGCAAGAGTATATTCAAGAGAAACTAAAGTCCGCGGTGTGGTTGATTAAGTCCATCCACCAACGGCAACGCACGATCTACAAAGTCACCGAGGCGATTGTGCGCCACCAACGCGATTTTCTAGACAAGGGTGCGGCCTTTATCAAGCCGATGGTTCTTCGGGATATCGCCAACGACATCGGAATGCATGAATCCACGGTTTCTCGTGTGACGACTAACAAGTACGCGCACACGCACCAGGGTATTTTTGAATTGAAGTACTTTTTTAATTCTGGAATTAGCACGTCGGACGGCGATTCGATGGCCTCGGAATCTGTGAAACTAAAAATCAAAGATTTGGTTGCTAAAGAAAACGTGAAAAACCCTTTGTCGGATCAAGAAATTGTCGATGAGTTGAAAAAAGAGGGGATTTTGATCGCTCGGCGGACCGTCGCAAAGTACCGCGACATTCTAAAAATCCTGCCAAGCTCGCGTCGAAAAAAGATCTACTAGTTCACTACTATTTTACTACCAGCCCTTGATTGAATCGCAGGCCTTGGCATCGGTCATTTTGTTGAGCAGGAAAAAATCATCGCCGCCTTTGGTGGGTTTTAAAAAAACGGTTTCTTCATCTTCCGTCTCTCCGTCACAGCCGCCGTACAAGACAAATCCCTGGTTGATAAAACGAATTTGATCCACCTGATTTACTTTGGGGGGAACAGTCGTGCTGGCACGAAGACGGGCGCTGCCCCCATCGCAATCGATCGAGCAGTTCAGACCATTGGTTTTCTCATCGGGGCTGCAAATC
>JAYUPS010000051.1:0-2108 GCA_043759945.1 Bdellovibrio sp. | reverse complement strand
GCTCCTGAAACAAGCGCGTATTGACGCTGGGCCAGTCTCGCACTCACCGAGGGCTTCCAATCCTTAAAATGTTCGGGACTTTTTAAAAGATGCCGCTCTCCCGAGCAGGGTGCATCCACCAGAACGCGGTCAAAAGTGTTGGGATGAGACTTCGAATACAACCCACCGTCTTTGCCGGTGATTCGCACCCGCGGTCGCACAGATTGCGGCACATATTGCTGCACTACTTTTTTCAGCCGCTCGCGCCGCGAAGCACTTAAATCATTAAGTAAAATTTCACCCGAAGTCGGCATACCCTCGATCAAAATCAGACTTTTCCCGCCGGGGGCCGCGCACAAATCCAAAACGGCATCCCCGTTTTGCACTTGCAGGTCTTTGGCTGCGGCAATACTCCCGGGATCCATCAGGTAAAAAGCCAACAATCCGTTGGCACCCCGGGGGACGGCATGGCGGATCTTCTCGAGCGAAATTTCTTCGGAATAATCCGAAAATAGATTCTTCCGCGCCACCAAGTGTTCAGATTTCAATAGACTGGCTTTTAATTCCGGCCAACGCGGACCCCAAAACTGCGAATAAAATTGATCAAAATTATCCATCCCACTACCTTACCAGCTCATGAGCTACAAAGCCCACCTCTTCATTTGCACAGCTTCGCCCGACAAAAAAGGAAAATGCGGGCACAAGGGTTCCGAAGAGCTTCGTTCGGCCCTGAAAAAAGCTTGCAAGCAAGAAGTCTGGGGCAAAGACGTTCGCATCAACACGGCAGGTTGCATGGATCATTGCGAAGAGGGTATCGCCGCTGTGCTCTACCCCGAGGGCCGCTGGTTTTTAAATCAAACGAAAGAAGATTTTGATCGTCTGTTTCGGGCCGTCAAAGAGACCGCTAAAAAGGAAACCGGCAAATAAACTCGGCCCCTTGATTCACTTCACTCTTAACGACCACGCTGCCTCCGTGGGATTGCATCACGTGCTTCACGATCGAAAGACCTAGCCCGGTTCCGCCGATGTCTCGGGAGCGGCTTTTGTCGATGCGGTAGAAGCGTTCAAACAAGCGCCCCACGTGCTCCGCGGCGATACCGGGACCCGAATCCTTTACCGAAAGAATAGTTGCCGCATCATCCTCGGTCCAACAGACGTCAATGCGACTGCCCTCGGGGATGTATTTAATGGCGTTTCCGATGAGATTAATCAAAACCTGATCCAACAGTTTGGGATCCGCCTTCACGGCGTCCGACTCGAATTTAGTTTGAAACTGAATCTTCTTTTGCGTCGCCAACGGTTTAAGCCTCTCGATAATCTCGGCGGTGACTTCGTCCGGCTTTAAATTCTCTAATTGAAGTCCCCAAGAACTTTCGAGCCCAGAAATTGTCAGCATGTCGTTCACCAGTTCAATTAAGCGATCCACGCTTTTTGAAATGATCTGCAAAAACTGCGGCAGCTGATCGAACTTTTTTGCCTCGGCATCTTCTCTGGCAGTGGAAAGATATCCTTTGATGCTGGTGAGCGGAGTTCTTAATTCATGAGACGCATTTTCCACAAACTGAGCACGAATTTGATGGGTCCTGGTGAGCTCACTGACATCGTGGAATAAAACCAGGGATCCATATATTTCTCGGCTTTTAGCTTCTCTCAAGGGCGAAATTTTAACTAAGAAATCTCGACTAATATTTTCGATGCTCGTCATGATTTTTCTTTGAACGGCCTCGGGGTGCCCGCTCCGCAATGAAAATTTCACTTTTTCTAAAATTTCGGGATCGCGAAAAACCTCACTCAGTCGCAATTCTTGTCCCTCGGAAACCAATTGGGCCTGGTTGCTCGGTAAAAACTGGGTGGCAAAGTTGGAATTAAAAAATTTAATTTTTTCGTCTTTGTCGACGCTGACTACAGCATCGGCCAAAAAACTCATCAAAGTTTGCGCCTCTTCCCGCTCGTGCGCCAACTGATTGCGTCGCTTCTGCATCTTTTTTCGAATTCGATCTAAAGCCTGCTCGAGCTCCAAGAACTCGCCGGATTCTTCTTGAAATAAATCGCTTTCCCCCACTTCGATTTCAGGAGCATTTTTTTTGCTCGCGATTCGAAGTGCCTTCAAGATCACCCGGCGAAAGGGC
>JAYUPS010000050.1:0-14381 GCA_043759945.1 Bdellovibrio sp. | reverse complement strand
GCGCCATGGGTATCGGTCATCGCCAACAAAATCTTTTTAAAACCAACTGGAAACATCAACTTTGCCATGGCGGATTGTTGCGCCAGAAAAAAGCCGGTCGAGGGTCACGGGCGCTTGCCACTAAAGAACCTCTTCATCTTGTCTTTAAAGTTCATCGTGATCGTCTTCGGCATCGCGGCCTGAGATCTCCTCAGTGCTTTCTTTTAATCTCGAAAATAATAAACTCCTACTCCAAACGATTTTTTATCAAGGTGGAGCAGCTTTCAATTCAGGGAGATCATATTCATTTGCTCGTAAGGGCACCTCGTCGGTCCAGCTTTCAAAGTTTCTTTCGGGTCGTCGCCGGGCAGATTGCCCAGCAGTTCCAGAAACAGAGTTTACTTCGAAGTTCCGACGTGACCGATACCCCCAAAATCCAGGTAAAGGGCACAAAGCTTTGGAAGTACCGACCTTATTCGCGAGTGGTGCGGGGTTATCGGGCCTATTTAACCGCCAAGGATTACATTTACCTCAACGAGAAAGAAGCCCGCGGAGAAATAAAGTATCAGAAGCAAAGATTAAAAGGCCTTTCTAGCAGCGATTGGAAAATTTTATGGTCTTGATTCCAGATTGAGAAATCAAAAGTCCAAGCCGAAAACTAAAACCAATGAGTCAAACCACCGCTAACCCGCGTTTCACGAACCGAAATGCCTTCGCTCCGAAATGGTTGCGAAATATTAATGGCGGTCCCAAAGTTTGGGGTAAAGGATCGTTGCAGCTCCAAAAGACCGATTCCATCTTTGTCGGCGAAGTAGCTGTTGAGATACAATTTTTTGGTTAGTGATTTGCCGACGTAGATTCTATTTTCTACGACCGATCCAGGTCCGAATTTTGTCGGATCCATTTCAACCCGCAATTTCGAATCGCAATAGGGATTCTCCAAAACAACTTCGGCCGAGTTGTCAGATATCGAGTAAGTCATTTTCGCGCGCGTCTGTTTTCCGACCTCGACCGAAATATTACTCAAACGTTCTTTCGCTTCGTAGAACGGGCGAACAGAAGGTTCAGATTTTACAAAGTTATCTAAATGCCACTCGCCCAATCGTCGCATCATGTATTCCCCGTAAGCCCGGCGACTCCGATTCAATGTGACAACCGATTCGGCGGGTCGATTGTCATCCAGCTGCGTGAATTTATTCGCCGAATAGTTTAACGAGTTGGCGTCAATGTACCCAAACTTTTCCACATACTTGGCCCGAAACTCGGTGGTCAGCTGGTGATTAAAAACGCGTCCTCGGTAATCCGCCGTTGTTTCACGGTAAGGGGGAATCAGATAAATTTCGTAATAATCTTGTTCCCGTTCTTTGCGCACGTCTTGCGTGTAGCCGTTGTTTGCCAGATCCTTGTGTGATTTCGCCTGGGACTGAAATCCCATAAAAACAGCAGCCCAGAATAAGAGTAAACGCAGAACAGGTTTCATCTAGCAAATTAGATTGCAAGGCCATGACCACAAAAGCTTAGGGAGCGAGCCTCCTAAGCTGCTGAAATAATTAGTGATGTCGCAGGCCCCGCGATTTTCACATCTCTTTCACAAAATCACAGTCTGTTGCCCAAGTTGACACAGCTCCACGAGGCTTAGGAATAGATATTGATTCCAATTACTTAGAGTATATCGTGGGTTAATGGTTTTGTTCAAAAAGCGCACAGATATTCACCTGGCCAGAAAGATTTGGCACATGGGCGGAGTCTCCTTAATGGCTCTCTGCTATGCTTTGTTCCCCTATGGCGTAGCTATCAGTTTTTTAGCGGTCGCATGGATTTTGTTTGTTCCCTTCGATTTTGCTCGGCAAAAAAACCCGGTGTTGAATGCCAAATTGGTAGCTTGGTTCAAGCCAATCATGCGCGAACACGAAGTCAACCGACCCGCCGGAACCAGCTTTTTACTGACGGGCGTTGCCATTGTGGCTTTGTTTTTTCCGCGAGAAATCGTTCTGCTGACCTTGTTGTTTTTAGCCTTTGCCGATCCGATCGCCAGCTACTTTGGAATTCGATTTGGCAAAGATAAAATTCTGGGCAACAAAAGTTTGCAGGGAACCGCCGCTGCTTTTTTTGTTTGCGCATTTATTACTGGGATATTTTTGCTCAGGAACGATCTGCTCGTCGAGCGTGTGATAATGGTGAGCGTTTTGGGCGGAACTATTGGAGCACTTTCGGAATTAATTCCCATCGGTCAGATTGATGACAATCTCACTTTGCCGCTGTTGAGCGGTGTGTTCTTGTGGGTGCTATTTTCGGCTTTCGGCGTTTACCCGTGGCCAGGAGTTTAACTAATGGATGAGATTTCAGACGACGGACAAAAGAAAATCTCGATTCGGATTTATTTGCTGCCGAACTTGGTAACTACGGCCAACATTTTTTTTGGATTTTTCGCGATTATCCAGGCCATTAAGGGTCAATACATTTACGCCGCTTACTCCATCGTCGCTGCGGCAATTTTTGATTTGATGGATGGACGTCTGGCGCGCTTGACGCGCTCAACTTCAAAATTTGGAGCCGAGTATGACTCGCTCTGTGACCTCGTCAGCTTCGGATTGGCTCCGGCCATCGTGCTTTACCTGTGGGCGCTTCAGCCCTTGGGACGGGTGGGCTGGTTGGCTTGTTTTCTCTACGTCACTTGCGGCGCGCTCAGGCTTGCCCGCTTTAATGTTCAAGCTCACGTTGTCGAGAAAGCCTATTTCCAGGGACTGCCAATACCGATGGCGGCGGGAATTGTGGCCAGTTCAATTTTGGCCTTCGAAGATATGCAGTGGCAATCCTCGGGAAGTCTGATGATTTTGGCGATGACTTTTTTGCTCGCGTTTGTGATGGTGTCGACATTTCGTTACCGCAGTTTCAAAGATTTAGATCTTAAACAACGATTGCCATTTAAATATTTGGTCGCGGGAGTGACCGTAATTACGATCGTGGCCTACCGGCCCGAGGTGAATTTATTTTTCTTATTTCTGGCTTACGCCACCCTGGGTGCCGTCTTTGGGTTTTTGCGTTTGGGACGTCGCCGGATTCGACCCAGCGTTTATCTGCCGGGCAAAGATGCCTCGGATAACGATCTGGTTGAAGAACCAAACGATGATGACACCCCCGCACCGGTCCAGGGAAAATCGTGAAGAAGAATTTACGACTGGGGATCGTTGGTGCCACCGGAATGGTCGGGAAGACGTTCTTGAGTATGCTTGAAGAGCGCACGTGGCCGGTCAATGAGCTTCGTCTTTTTGCGAGTGGCAATTCAAGTGGAAAAAAGCTGATGTGTCTGGGCCGGGAATGGCCGGTGCACGCACTTTCGGCGAATTGTTTTAAGGGTTTGGATCTGGTGTTTTTCTCGAGCGGGGATGACATTAGTCGTGAGTGGGGACCCAAAGCCGTATTCGAGGGAGCTTGGGCGGTCGACAACTCGGCGGCATTTCGAATGGACCCCGAGACAATTTTAATGACCCCTGAAGTGAACGGGGACTTGCTTTCGCAACTCAAAAAACCTGCGCTCATTGCCAACCCAAATTGCAGCACGATCCAGTTGGTGGTTGCACTCAATCCGCTCCTGCAAAAATTTGGAATTGAATCCGTTCAAGTGGCCAGCTACCAATCTGTCAGTGGGGCCGGTCAACCCGGCTACGACGAGTTGTTGCAGCAGACTGAAAACTTGAAATCTGAGCCGGAGCCAAAACCCCAAACGTTTCCGCATGTGATTGCTTACAATTGCATTCCCCAGATTGGATCTTTTGATTCCCAGGGTTACTGCAGTGAGGAAACAAAAATCATCAAAGAGACTAAAAAAATCCTGCGCTCCCCGGAAATAAAGGTTTCGGCCTTTACCGTTCGCGTGCCCACATTGAACGCGCACGCCGAGGCCGTGTGGGTGACCCTTAGAAAAGAAGTCCGTCGCGAAGAAGTCTTGAGCTGTTTGGAAGCGGCTCCCGGAATTGTCGTGCAGGACAGCCCCTCTGAGGGCATTTACCCGATGCAACGTCAGGCTTCGGGGGAAGACCCCGTTTTTGTGGGCCGAATTCACCAAGATTTAGATCAACCTCGAATGTGGTTGATGTGGGTTGTCTCGGACAATCTTCGCAAAGGGGCAGCTCTGAACGGGATACAAATTGCTGAGCGAATTTTTGACTTCACTTAAGTACTTGTGATGCAATCAGGACCTGATGCTAATTCAATTTATATCGGTTTTGCTTTTTTCCGGAAGTGCTTGGGCACAAACAGGAACGACGGCGGTTGGCTCGACGACCCTGGTTTCTTTCTCGAACTATTTCCATTCCAGCACGAAACAATCTGAAAACGAATACACTGTTTTCGCGGGTAAAACTGCAACTGCCTGTACAAGTTCTTCCACCACGGTGCCTTGTGATTCCTGCGCCACTTTGGCCGGTACCCCGATTGCCAGTATTCCCGTGGCCAATCTTATTTGCAACCAACGAGAGGTCTACGCGGGACTGATCTTCGCCGTCACCTTGCGTTCCACCAATCCCGCAGCTTACTCCAACTGCCCCGATCGAGCCATCATGATGCGCCCGACGGGAGGTACAGGAACGCCGATATTTCCCGTGGCCGGAAGTCAAACGGCCTACCCGGTGGGAGGGGTCAACACGGCGGTTACAGTCAATTTTACTTGGTCGCAAATTTGGAACGCCATGGGAGACACAACCGGAACAGGGCCCGCAAGCCTGGATCCGATCAGTTTGGATTTCGGTTTTAATTCCAGCTGCGGAAATTCCACCTTTGTTGACGTGGGCCTTCGATTAAATGTGCGTTACCGGTACGTCACGGGTGGCTTGGGTTTTATGACTTTTCCATGCAGCGACACTTTGGCTCCCGGGCCCTACGAAGGCATTTGCAGTTTTTCGGCTTTTCGCGGAGACGAAAAAGTTTTCTTTGAAAACATCAGCGTCCCCAAAGATCCCTCGAACCCCGACGCTTTGTTGTATGTCGCGGACAGCACTGGCGCCGGAGTGACCCGTGATAAAAGTAATATGGTTTACGATAAGCTCCGGATCTTTTGTAAGCCCGGAAATGGGGCTCCTTTTACGGTAACAACCAATGATGTCTGTGCTGATTTGCAAATTGACGGGCGAACCCTGAACGACGCCAAAGTCGGAGGCCTGCAAAACAACGTTCAGTATGAATTTCTAGCGGCGAACGTGGACCAAGCCGGAAACGTCACTTATTTCACGGATGACGGCCAAGTCGGAACTTTGGGCGTCGCGACCCCCGAAGCGGTGAATGGACTGCTTGACGGAAAATCTTGCTTTATTGCGACGGCGGCGTTCGGTAGCACTATGGCTCCCGAAGTTGAACGCTTTCGTCAATTTCGCGATGGTGTCTTGATGAAACATTCCTGGGGACGCGCGTTCGTCGAATTTTATTATAAACATTCCCCCCGGGCCGCGAAATTCATCGGAGACAACGAAATTTTAAGAACCCTGACCCGATGGTTGCTCTATCCAATTCTGGGATTGGCCGAATTGATCTTAAAATTTGGCATTTTAATTCCGCTCTTTTTTTCGATTTTGATGTTTGGTGCTTTTCGCAGACTTTTTCGCGAGACAGGATTCAAACGTGAAAAAATATAATTTCTTGAGCTGCGTGTGCAGTACTTTTATTTTATTTTTTGCGAATTCTCCCGGAGCCATGGCTCAAGATGATTTTGCCGTCGAATCCGAATTGGACGAGGCCCCCATACAAGAATTAGAAGACGTTCCCCTTCAAAATTCGGTAGTTGAAACGCCAACGGAACAGCCAAGATTTGTTAAACCGCCGGCCCCTAAAAAAGGCGGAACCCTGGTCGTTCCGCATCCCGACGCCGCCAGGGGCTTAGTCCGAATCAATAAAGACGGCAGCTATCAATATCAAACCAATCAAATAAATAAAAATCAGGCAGCGAGCTTTCGAATCGGAAGTATTTCTCCTCCGAAAATTGCAGGCCCGGGAAATGTTTCCTTCGCCGACATGTACGGGAAATCGGACCTGGTTGGGATTTTGGGCGATTACGAATGGCAACCCTTTCGTGGCTTTGGTGCCCTAGGACTGCAATTGGGAGTCGGCTTGGTGCTCACCCGAGGCAACGGGCGATTCAGAGATTTGGGTATTGCCCGAGAGGTTTATGATCTCTTCGTCATTCCCGTATCGACGTTTTTAGTTTACCGCTTTGAGTTTGTTCGGCGCCAGTGGTTTGTCCCGTTTGTAAGTGGTGGCGGAATCATTTACGGCCTAGTGGAAAAGCGCGATGACACTAAACCCGCAAAATTTGCCACCGCTCCGGCCGCAGGCTTCGGCGGCGGAATTCACTTTTCAATTTCAAGATGGGATCTTAAAAGCGCTTTCATCATGCAAAAAGAGTACGGCATCGCCGATCTTTGGCTGACCACCGAGGTCCGTGTAATTCAGGGGCTTCGCTCCGACATTGATTTCACAAACCGCACCGCGAGCCTGGGCATAACGGTTGATTACTAATTCTTAAGGACCTCATGCCCCGCTACAAAATGATTATTTCTTATGATGGAACGGACTTTTGCGGTTGGCAGCGCCAGAAGGCCCACAAACATGCTAGCCCCTTGCCCTCGATACAAGAAACAGTCGAAATTGCACTGGGTAAAATTTTGAATCATTCGGTGGATCTCAGTGCCTCGGGCCGAACGGATGCCGGAGTCCATGCGCTTAATCAAGTTTGCCATTTTAACACCGAGCGAACTTTGCCCAAAGATTTGTGCTGGGCTTTAAAATCTCAATTGCCGTCCACAATCTCTGCAAAGTCCGTTCATATTACGGCTGATAATTTTCACGCGACTTTGTGGGCGGTTCGGAAAACGTATCGGTATTGGATTTGGAATCATCCTCGTGCGCCGGCACTTTTGAATCGATTTTCGTGGTGGTTGCGCAGCCCTCTCAGCTTAGAAAAACTAAATCAGTTGTCGCAGCCCTTGCTCGGAGAAAAAGACTTTGCGAGCTTTCGTTCGATGGGCACCGAGGTCAAAACTACGGTTCGCCGGATCGAGGCCGTCCAGTGGACCGAACGCAAGCCGGGACTTTTGGAATTTAGGATCACCGGTGGTGGCTTCATGAAACAGATGGTTCGCAATATCGTGGGCACTTTAGTCGACTTAGAAACAGAAGGTTCAGGGCCAGATAAAATGAGTCATATCATAGGTTTATGTGACCGCCGGAAAGCCGGTACCACGGCACCTCCGCAGGGGTTATTCTTGTATAATGTTGAGTACCCCAAAGAGTCTTGACAAGAGGTGCCGCCAACTCTAAAACGGCGGATCAACTGTCGAAAATGCTAAGGATACAGATATGAGCTCGAATCTTGATACGGTTACAAATCCCCAAGGAACTTGGTTCCCCAAAGCCTCTGAATTGGACCGCCAATGGTGGGTTGTCGACGCTTCTGGACAACGCATCGGACGAATCGCAACTAAAATTGCAGACGTTCTTCGCGGAAAACACAAACCCACTTTCACTCCGCACATGGACAACGGTGATTTCGTCATCGTCATCAACACGGATAAAATGGAACTGACGGGTAACAAGTGGGATTCAAAAAAATTCTACCGTCACTCGCGTTTCTTTGGATCCATGAAAGAAAAAACAGCGGCTGAAAAACGAGAAGAAGATTCTTGTTTCTTGATCGAAGACGCCGTTAAAGGGATGCTTCCCGACAACAAGATGTCTTACGCTTTTATGAAAAAATTGAAAACATTCAAAGGACCTGAGCACGATCACGCTGCTCAACGCCCTCAACCCTTCAAAATTGAAAAATCAAAGGTTTAGAGAATGGCCGCAGAAAAAGTATTCTACGCAACAGGAAGACGTAAATCCAGCGCAGCTCGTGTATTCATGAAGCCCGGCAAAGGATCCATTGTTATCAACGGTTTAAAATCAGATGATTATCTCCATCGCCTACAATCACGCATGGTGATCCTTCAGCCTTTAGAGACCACCGAGATGATGGGTAAATTCGACGCCGACATCACCGTCAAAGGCGGCGGCGAATCAGGTCAGATGGGCGCTATCCGTTTGGGGATCGCTCGCGCACTCGAGGCTTTTGACCCGGCTTTGCGTCCGGCTCTAAAAAAAGCGGGATACTTAACTCGTGATCCACGCGAAGTTGAGCGTAAGAAATACGGTAAGTCAGGTGCTCGTCGCCGTTACCAGTACTCTAAACGATAGTTTTTGCGATCGGCCGCTACAGCGGCCTTCAAATCTAAATTTCTAATCTTTAATAAAAAAAGCCGAAGGGAACTTCGGCTTTTTTTTGGCAGATAGCGAACTAAGGTTTCGACTGGCAAGAGGGGGGCTGACAAAAGAATCCGTTAGATCCGGACTGACAAGCTTTCTTCGCTCCGTACTGCGCTTCCACTTTCGTGCGGCCCTTCCCTGAAAATGTCTTTGATTCATGGGTGTTATCGACCTGGCAGAACCAAATCTCAGCACTTGTTTTCGCCTCTTCGCAAGAGGTGCTTCCCGAGCAAAAGAAGCCGTTTCCAGAATTACTCTTGCACGTTTCTAGGGCCGCCGACTGGGCTTCAATCATGAGATTTCCAAATCCGATGAAGGTGGACGACTCATGGGTATTATCTACTGTGCAAGCCCAGGCTTTTAGAAGGGGATCGTCATCTTGTTGATTAAGCACATTTAAAATTTCGGTGTTTTTCTCGGAAGCCGGTAATGTTGAGAAAAGAATTCCGACTATTTGTCGGGCTCGAACCGAGTCTTGATCTTTCTTTTCCTTTCGCAGCCACAAATAAACTGCTTCGTGAGTTAACAATGCGGCCCGATCAATTTCAGAGACAAGGGTACTTTTCCATAAATCATCCCGTATTAAAACTTGGTCTTGTTGGGTGTAATTTGCAAACTGAAGGTACTCCCATTTTCCTGGCGAACATTGGTCGGGGTGGGGTGACAGTCTATAAAGGGCATCATCGACGAATGTTAAAATACCGTTCACCGGACGAATTTTCTTTAACACTGTTTCAAGGGAGCGCAAAAATCCGTTTCCTAAACCTGCATTTGCTGCAGTTAAAAGATCGATCTGATATTTAGCGATCTCGGGTGCTAGGCCCGAGGCTGATTTAATGACGTCAAGACCGAACTCATTTTCTGCCTCGAAAAGATCGACAAGCATCGCTCGTCGTAAACGGGTATCGGAGCCGACGCAGCCCCAAAGTCCGCCACCATTATTCACGCGGTCCGCGAATGCGGGTAACGCCAATAAAATTGTTAAAAGAAAGCCTACCGTTTTCATTTGGTCTCCATCGTTTCGGAAAGGGGATAAAGGAACATGCTTAATTTAAAAACTTCGTCGCCCTCTTTGGGTTCGACATCGGCGTAGAACTGATTTTGGAATTTCCGGATCAGCTCCTTAGCCAGTTTTATGTCTTTTTTATTCATTACAAAAGTGATTGAGCTTGCATCACGATCAGTTACCGGTTTCTCGACAATATTTTTTTCGATCAGGCGAAGGTCTTCTAAATGGGAGCGCTGAATCGAAAGATCGAAGTGATCATGGGTGGTTTCTAGCCGAGTATGCTTGCGGCGAACGCCCGTTGTGGTTTTCTCTAAAAGACCCATACGAAAGAGTCGGGACCAGGCTTCATCAACAACCTGCTTGGGAAGAACCAGCCGTTTGGCAATCCAAGACGTCGAGGCTTTAAAGTTTTTTGTGCGAATGAGATTGAGAATCCCGTAATGCCACCAATCTGAAACAAGATGGAATTGATCATTCGTCAGCTGAAAGTATTTTGATTTATCAGCGGAGCTAGAATTTTTATCATCTCCCGAAAAAAAATCGTGGCGCTCTTGCGGTGTCAGATCTAGCCGATTAGCGATTTTCTTCTTCGTATCTGCCGTCAGATTGCGTTTCCCCGATACTAATTCTGAGAGTGCTCCAGGACTTAAGCCCAATTTACTGGCGTAGGCTCGTTGCGAGAATCGAGGATTTCTTTGTTTGCTCAAAGCTATCTTATGGAGCAAAACTTTGTAGGCTTTCAGCGATTCGTTTTCCATGTATTTATCTATTGCAAATCTACCCACTTGGGTCAACGGGGATTGGAACGAAGTGATCCAACCCTGGATCACTTCGTTCCAACTCAGCCCCCTTTTCCGTTGTTTGTAAAAGTTTTCGGTGAGAACTATGGAGCTGCAAATAAATTGCGGTAAACGAACAAACAAAAGGATGAAGTATGAAAAAAATATTACTGATCGCGAGCTTTTTAGTTTTAGGCGCCTGCGCAAAAGATGATTCTAAGAACGACGATGGAAAAGTGATTAACGATCAACCGGGCGGTAATGCAAAACCAATCGCGGCAAATTGTGGTGGAGCGGCCGCCAGTTCGGCATTAGGACAGTGGAAGGTGACCATTCCGCAAAAAGGGCTTACCCTGAAAATGGTATTTGATATCCAGCCAAATAACATCCGTTTAACTAACTATTGCCGGTTCGATAATGGACGGTCTTTAAGTGCCATCGCGCAGTCCACGGCGAATGTATCGAATTCGACGATCACTATCAACAACAGTGACTCGGACACCCAAAAAATAGATGAGCCAGGATTTAAGGCCAATTGTTCTTCAAATATCAGCGCAGCAACGGTCCGGTATAGCCTGAATGGAAGTTGTTTGGTTATCGAGCCAAACAGCTCCGACAGCCTTACCCTTGAGCGAAATTAGGGACTTTGATTCCAGGGTTTCGACCAAGGTGTCTCAACCTGAGACACCTTGGTAGTTTCTCTGGAAAACCGGCAAGGACACCTTACACTTGAGGTAAGGGAGTACCAATGAAACTTAAACCGAGTCTTAAAGCTAGGGCTTTGACCGCCTTCTCTTTATTGTTGGTCATCTTTGCATTTCAAAATTGTGGCAAGGCACCCGTTTCTCAGCTCGACGTGGGCGAAAATTCTCAAAATAAAATTGAAGCCAGTCAGTTCTCCAAACTTTCCGTCGTCGACGAGAGCCAAAATTCTTCAATCAAGATTGACTTAAACTCTGGCGATATTGAAAAGTCCCAAGGTTCTTCGGGTGTCGAGCGCCGTTGTTTATCCCAATCTGACCGAAACCAATTGAGTTCGATTCTTTTTCAAGCTGAGATCTGCAAACCGGGACCAGTTCACCTGGCACCGGAAACCGTTTGCACAATGGCATTTCAAAGTGCTTATGCCGTTTTGAGCGAAGGTGATCAATCTATCAGCCTGGGCGAACGGAACACGGGCTGCGCCAAGGCCGTCGACCTGTGCAACGGGCAATCAGCTATCGAGCTCCGCGGCTTTATTGATCGTCTTAAAGCTCGCGTTGACAGCATGGTCTGCAACTAGAATGTTTCAGCCGAGATCATTGCTCATCCTTGTGACCATGCTCGTTTTGGGATCTTTCCAAAACTGCTCCCCCTCATTTAAAGTGGCTTCCGACGGGAGCTTGGTTGCTTCCAGCACCGTGCCGTTTGAGCGGCGCGAAGAACCCACCGGTGACACTATCGATTCTTTAAGATCTTTATCCGCCCGCTTGGCCCCGATGGACGTTAGTTTATCGAGCGGTGTCTACGATACCAACTGTCTGAACAACACGGCCTATGATGCTTGCTTGTTCTGGAAAAGCCCCGCGGCCTCTCAGTACGTGCATGGGGGAGCTCCAATTCCAGTTCCCGCAGCGACCGGGGCGACGGCACCGGCTCAACTTCAAGCGCACCAAAATTTTGGAGTTCGACTGACCAGCTTGGGAACTAACAACAGTTTGCGGACAGCTGATTTTGACATCCACTACCGCGATGTGGCCGGGACCAAGCGGTCTCTGAGTTTGGTGAATGGTCAACATCGTAAGCCACTAACTGCGGGCTATTTGGCAGCAACCCCCGAAGGTGAAAGATATGGCTTAGAGCAGGTTCAAACCTTCTTTTATTTGAATCTTTTTAAAAATACGATGCTGCAAAAAGCCGGAAACTTTTTTGCTTCGGGACGAAATATTCCCGTGAACGTTTATTCTGAGGAAGCCGGCTTCAATGCATTTTTTGATCCGGTTACGAATCGGGTCGAAGTTGGTTTCCGCGAGGGAACCGACGGAACGCGGTACTCGCTGGCCTTGAATTCTGAAGTTATCGTGCACGAGATGGCGCACGCGAATATTTATTTTGCGAATCAAAATTTAATTCAGGCCACCACGGACTACTTGATTGTTATTCCCTGCCAAACGACCGGGGCTAATAAATTCTACGTCACTGATTCCCGCTCCGCCCGACAAAACGAGGCCGGAGTTTTAGCTTCATTGCAATCGACTTGCGGCCACCAGCGCACCGAGAATATCGAGAGCATTTCTTTTTGCGCGAGCAACTCGGGTTGCCTGCGAGCCATCGATGAGGGCCAGGCCGATTTCTTCTCTCACGTCATGTTTGCTCGTTGGCCGACGGTGGGTGAGCTCGCGTTGCCGGTGGATTTGGTGCGCTACTGGAAAAGGCGTTCTTTGGTCACCAAAGAAAACCTGACCCAAAAAATGGGGTTGATCTACCAGGATGATTTTTTACGAAGATCAATCACGTTGCCCGGTGAAATCCACGACGTCGGCGAAGTGTATGCCGAGATTTTATTTGATATTTATACGGACCCCGGTTCTGACCGGGATACCTTTGTAAGAACCGTGAGTGAGCACTTGCGCCAGCTGAGTGGGACCTCGACTTTTGTCGATTCAAAAGCCATTCTTTTAGCCGTCGACCAAAGTATGTTTGCGGGTCGAAATCAGTCTCAAATCCGCGCGCACTTTCAGAACCGGGGATTTTAATCCGATAAAGTGGGTAATGAAAAAGCAAAGTTTGGTCTTATTTATTGGCCTAATTCTGGTGGGATCGTTTCTGATCTACAGAACGCAATTCTATTCGCCAACAAAGAATGAGAATGTTGAGCCCACAAAGCCTGAAATTGCTGCGACAGGCGCTTCGGAACAAGAAGCGGAATCTGAAAATCTGAAAAACCAAGATCGAAAACCCGCGCAAACAGGCAGCGTCGCGGATCCAAATCCACTGCAAAAATATTTACAGTCCAAAGATCCGCAAGCCACGTGGTCGATACAAACTCATCCGGATGGTCGACCCTCGCATATTTTGGGGGGCCGAATTCGCGCAAGTTCTCTTTCACAACTTTTAAAGGAAGTTGCGCCGCTTCTGGGTGTGCGAGCCGAAGATTTGCGCGTTCAAACCGAAGGCGAGCCAGTCAATATTTCCAACTCGTCCCAAATGACTCAATATTATGGCCGCCACCGGGTTTACGGTGCCATGCTAAAAGCATTTAGCAATCCCAACACCGAAGAAGTTTACCATATCGTGAATGAACTGCGTGTCCTGCAGGAAGTGGATACGCGAGTGACCGTTAATCGCACCGAAGCCGGTGAAATCGCCCGAAAAGCTTTGGGTGATGCTGAAATCAACGTCATCAAGATTTCTCAAGAGCCTGTGGTTTACGGGACTACTCCAACCGACAATCAACTGGTCTGGCGAATTTTCATCACGTCGGAACGGCCGCGCTATCAAAGCCGAGAAATCTTAGTCGGTGCGCACACGGGCAAGATCGTGTCGAACCAAACGATGCTTCGCCATTAATTTACTAATATTCAGTTATCGGGTAATTATCGTCCAACACAGCTGGAAAGTTCTTTTCCGCTTTCAAAAAGTTGGATTAGGTCCACGTAGCTAACAAAGTCTGCGCCAGAAAACTCTGGCTTCTGGACCGTGGCCATGGAATTGGTCTTGGGCAGGACGATCGCGTAATCGGGATGATCTTTTTCAGAACTTCCGGTCCATTCTCCGCCTTCGACGATAAAATCGGTTCCGGTCCACGCGCCATAAAGATTGTAAGTGTATTTTCGTTTTACAAAAATTGGACCCAGGCTTTTGTTTTCGCCGTCCCTTTTTTGTTCCTCGCTGAGCTGAAACTCAGGGTAAGTAATCATCAGTTCTACCGCGACCGAATCGTTGGATTCTCCCAATTTTTGAATTTTAATTTCGGCAGAATAAACAGGAGTGGTCCAGACCTCAGCTCCGGCATCGGTATCGATTAAAAATGCTGATTTTCGCTCGCCCAATTGTTTAAGGATGATCGAATGAAGTTGGTCGGGATAAAGATCCGCGTAGATGTCTTCGGGACCGTTTCTGTTCAATTGACCAAAATAAGAATTTTTTAACTCTGCGCCCTGATCTTTGTAAGAGGCAATAAGCAAAGCCCTTTGGTCACCGGGGGTCAGGCACTCGGAACCCACTTGGATTGCCGTCACAGGTTCGTACTCGTAAACGGCCGCAAGCGCCCAAGAATCACACAGGCCAGCCCAGGCCACCGCATTTTCCGACCACTTGGATTCCCATCTTGTTGCTGTCGA
>JAYUPS010000049.1:0-2116 GCA_043759945.1 Bdellovibrio sp. | reverse complement strand
CGAAGCGGCCGCCGCCGAGATCCGGTCGAGGATCGGAGCCCGGCCCTTCGTGGTTCGCGTGCCGTGAGCGTAGCACTTTCCGAGAGCACCCCGCTGCTCGTGCAATACCGGGAGATCAAGTCGCGCCATCGCGACGCGATTCTGTTTTTTCGGATGGGTGATTTCTACGAAATGTTTTTTGACGATGCAGTGAAAGCCGCCCCCCTGCTGGGAATTGCTTTAACTTCACGAAATAAAAAATCAGCCGATGAAACGCCGATGTGCGGTGTGCCTTATCATTCCATCGGAAATCCGATTAATAAACTTCTGGCCGCAGGTTTAAAAGTCGCGATGTGCGAACAGATCGAAGATCCTAAACTTGCCAAGGGCATCGTCCGGCGCGCGGTGACCCGTGTGCTGACGCCGGGTATGGTTTACGACGTCGATACTTTGGATCAGACGCAAAGTTATTTTATCGGTTGCGCCGATGGGAGCTCTTTGGCTTGCGTTGACACTTCGACCGGACAATCATTGGTGTGGTCCGAGTTGACCGAGGCCGAGATTCGCGAGCTGGTTTTGCACCTGCCGCTCGTCGAGATGATCGCGCCCGATCTGGAAGTTTATAATTATCCCACAAAGGTTTCCGTCACGGTGACCCCGTGGAATCAGCCACCAAAAAAATTCATCAAGGACCTGGCTGAAAATCATCCCTTGCAGTGGATTTTATCTTACATCGAAGAATGCGGTCTGCAGATTTCTGCCGACGTCGTTCGTCGTTACCAGACAATGACGTTGAAGGGCAGTTTGGACTTGAGTGCGACGACCCTCAAACATCTTGAAATTTTTGAGTCCAGTCTCGGAGGCCCCCGGGGAAGTCTTTTTCATGCCTTGAATCGAACGAAAACCCCCATGGGGGCTCGTCGCCTGCGGCAGCGCATGGCCTTTCCGATGAAAAATCTGGCGGACATTGAAACGCGGTTGAACGGCGTGCAGAATTGGACCGAAAAGCCCCAAGAACTTAAAGTCGTTCGCGGTCAGCTTGGCAACGTCGGGGATTTGGAGCGACGGACTTTGAAAACCGGACTGCCTTTGTGCAATGCCCGTGATCTCATTTCTTTGAATGAAGCCATTTACTTTTCTCTGGAAGCGCTATCAGCCGGTCAAATTGACTTTGCATCCAGGGCCAGTCTCGAGCAGATCTCTGCGCAATTGAAAGCCACCCTGCGCGAAGATCCTCCGGCGGGAACCAAACAGGGTTTCATGATCCAAGGCGGGGTCGATCCCTTGCTCGACGAGGCCATTAAGTACTCGACCGAAGGGCATACGCTCTTACAGCAATTTGAAGAGCGGCAAAGAGAGCTCTCTCAGATTTCCTCGTTGAAGGTTCGTTACAATCAGGTTTTTGGTTACTACATTGAAGTGACTCACACTAACCGAGACAAGGTTCCCAAGAATTACTTACGAAAACAAACTTTGGCCAATGCGGAACGGTTTACCACCGAAGAACTCATTGAACTGGAACGAAAAATTATATCAGCCGAAGTGAAGCGCTTCGAGCTGGAGCTGCATTTATTTGAAGAACTCAGAGCCGTTATCTTAAAAAAAACCACCGAGATTTTAGAGCTGGCCAGGGCCGTTGCGGAACTGGATGTTTTGGCAGGCTTGTCGTGGCTTGCTATGGAAAGAAATTACGTGCGCCCCCAGCTTGCAGTTGGGACAGCCATCCAGTTGCAATCGTGTCGGCATCCGGTCATTGAGCAAACCAGCGAGCTTCCCTTTGTCGCCAATGACATCGCACTCGGAGTCGGCGGGACCTTGCTTCTGACGGGGCCCAACATGGCGGGCAAAAGCACTTTGATGAGGCAAGTGGCGCTCCTGGGAATTATGGCCCAAATGGGATCTTTTGTTCCGGCCGTGAGCGCCAAGCTTCCCTTGTTCGATCAAATTTTAACCCGCATCGGGGCCAATGACTCTCTTTCAGAAGGTCTTTCGACTTTCATGGTCGAGATGAATGAGACCAGCGACATCTTACGAAAAGCGACAAAAAATTCACTGGTTTTGCTCGACGAAATTGGTCGGGGAACCAGCACCTATGATGGAATGAGTTTAGCTCAAGCGATACTTGAATATTTACTGG
>JAYUPS010000048.1:0-2118 GCA_043759945.1 Bdellovibrio sp. | reverse complement strand
CTAGCCCACCATGGCCCGATGACCTTGTGGCCAGAAACTGGTCTCGACCGAAATCTGGACTTATTTTCCGCACTCGTAGCGCTCGGCAAGCTCGGCTCGGAAACTTCCGCTGCAGTTTCTGTTGTTGGAGTCTCGCAAGTCCTCGCAGTATTCGCGTCGGGTTAGAAAAAGATCGCGCAGAGATTTGTCGGCCGCACCCGCCGGGCAAGAAATCATCCATCCCTCGATGTTGATGTCTTCAAAAGATGGTCCGCATTTTGAAAAATATAAAGATTTTCTTTCGCGCCGAGCACAGCCTTTGTTTAACTGCGAATCCCGCAGGCCCTCGCAGTATCCGGCTTGGCTGGTGAAACTTTGCTTGGTTGTGCAATTCTCGGTCTCTTCAGGTTTGCAGAAGCGGTCCGTGCATCTGCGATCCACCGTCAAATCGTAACTTAGTTCGCTACCTGTGGTTTTTCCGTTTCCGGCCCCACATGCGGTTAAAAATAAAAACATTCCCAAGATGTAATGAAGTCGGTGCAGGTTCGGCATGGTTTTCTTCTCCTAAAGTTCGACGATTCGATTAAACACAAGCTGATTGGGTTTAGAGTCTTTGCTATCCAAACAAAAATATCCGGTGCGTTCAAACTGGTAACGCCTGTCGGGAATGGCCGTTTTTAAGCTGTTTTCCAATTTGGCATTTTTTAAAACTGTTAATGAATTTTCGTTCAAGTTTGATTTAAAATCTTTTCCTGGGGGCGCCACGTCCGGATCGGGAACTTTAAACAAGCGTCCGTACAATCGAATTTCGGCTTCAAAACATCCCAGGGCTGAAACCCAATGGATAATGCCCTTTACTTTTTTGCCCTCGCTCGTGGGTTTTCCACCCAAAGTGACGGGATCATAATCGCAAATCAGCTCGGTGACATTTCCCGTCGCATCTTTTATGACGGACTTGCAAGTGATGACGTAAGCATTTCGCAAACGAACCTGTTTGCCCGGAGCCAACCGATGAAAGTCTTCGGGAGGATTTTCCATAAAATCAGCGCGATCAATGTAAGTCTCTTTCGAAAAAATCAAAGTGCGCTGACCATAAGCTTCATCTTTGGGATGAGCCTTGGCCTGGATTTCTTCCGTTTTTTCAGTGGGATAGTTGTCGACGACCACTTTGATCGGATCAAGAACCGCCATGGCGCGATAAGAAATATGATCCAAATCTTCTTTTACGCAGGACTCTAAAATCTCGATATCAATTAGACTCTCGGCTTTGGCGACGCCGATGCGTTTGGCGAAATTGCGAACTGCGGCGGCCGTATAACCACGACGTCGGATGCCCCGGATCGTTGGCATTCGCGGGTCATCCCATCCGGAAACTAAATTTTCCTTCACCATTTGCAGAAGTTTGCGTTTGCTCAGGACAAGATAAGTTAAGTTCAGACGCGCGAACTCGTATTGTTTTGGGCGACCCAGGGCCGGAGCATGTTCCACACACCAGTCGTAAAATGGCCGGTGATCCTGAAATTCCAAAGTGCAAACGGAATGCGTGACGTCTTCAATCGCATCCGACAAAGGATGAGCGTAATCGTACATCGGGTAGATACACCATTGATCCAACGTGCGATGATGCTTTACTTTTTTAATTCGGTACAAAAGTGGATCGCGCAAATTCATATTCGGAGATTGCATATCAATTTTTGCCCGCAGGGTTTTTGAGCCTTCGGCAAATTCACCCTGCCGCATGCGACGAAACAGATCCAGATTCTCGGCGATGCTGCGCTGACGGTTGGGAGAATCTTTTCCCGGGTGGGTGAAGTCGCCGCGAAATTCCTTGGTCTGCGCTTCATTCAAATCACAAACGTAGGCCAAATTTTTTTCAATCAAATGTTCGGCAAATTTATAAAGCTCTTCAAAATAATCCGAAGCAAAATATAAATTTTCACCCCAGTCAAAGCCCAGCCATCTGACGTCGTCTTTAATGGATTCGACGTACTCGGTTTCTTCGGTTTCAGGGTTGGTGTCATCAAAGCGCAAATGGCATTTGCCCCCGAACTCTTCCGCCAATCCAAAATTCAAACAGATCGATTTGGAGTGGCCAATGTGCAAGTAGCCATTGGGCTCAGGCGGGAAGCGGGTGCGGAT
>JAYUPS010000047.1:0-2123 GCA_043759945.1 Bdellovibrio sp. | reverse complement strand
AGAAATTGGATGAGACTCTATATCGTAAGGGACTTCGAATTGAACACCGGTCTGATCACAGAGAGCGGCGTTATTTGTTTGACCCTGGGCGCTTTCGTAAAATCCACGCTCGTGTTGGTATTGCAGAGTCAGTGCTCCCTTGTGCCGCATTCCCAACTCGCGGCAGTAGATGATCATTAAAATGTTTTCGTCCACGGATCCCGGGCTTTGCGGGGGGAACTTGGATCGTTCCTGGGCCGCACCTGCAGACCGGGCCCGGATCTCTGCCAAATTTTCTCGCAATATTTTCCCATTCGAAACCAGGCTCGGCATGAGCTCCCGAACCGATCTCATCCCGACGTCGGCGTAAAAGTAAGACCCAAACAAAAGTCCCATCAGGGTGGCTGTGTCCAGCGAGTTTTCTTGGATGAGTCTGGTAAAGGCTGATCGGTCCTGGGCCGGGAGCCCCTTTAAAACAATATTTATTTTCTCGGCCTTATAGCTCCATCGGTGCAGAAGATCGGCCGTGCCGACAACCCCTTCCAGAACGATGGACCGCGTGGATTCGGGATATTTTGAACCATACTGAGTTGCTGGGACAGTGCCGTAGCTGATCCCAAAAACTGACCAGTCCCGTAGCCCGTAGGATTTTCGAATGGCGTCCATGTCCCGAACGGTGTTCTCGGTGGAGTAGAGTGAAATGTCTCGATATTCAGCGTAAGTTTCGGGTGTGGAGCAGCCCAAGCCCCGTTGATCAAACCGAATTTCGTTAAACTTCCCGCCGGTGGCATCGGGAATTCCGTGCGTATTTTGACCAGGGCCCCCATCGACAAAGACGTAGGACGGCAAATTGGGGTCAAAAGCCGACTTGGTGTAGGCATAGATCTCGAGCGTTCCGTCGGAAGGCCTGTCATAATTTTTAGAAACTTTGATAAAACGTCCTGATTCTTTGCCTGTCAGGCCCCAGTAACTGCAAAATTTTCTTCCGTTCATAAAATTCCCGGCGGTGACCTTGTTTACCGGGGGCACGCCCACGGCGGTGGGGTCACTCGATTGCGAGGAAATTGTGCAGCCCGAGGTCGCAAAAATTAACAAGCTTAAAGCCAAAATTGAGACGACTTGAAATAATGGAGTGTACATGTCGTGCTCCTAGCAGAGAGCAGAGGCCTTTGAGAAGGCTCAACGCATCGTCTGAAAAAATTCGGGACACTTTCTGGTCCAAGAGGTTAGCTTCTTAAGCCATGCCCGAACTTCCCGAAGTCGAAAATGTGTGCCGAGGTCTTTCGGAAATCTTGCCGGCGGGTTTGACACTGGAAAGCATCGAATTTCGACGAAAAGACTTGCGTTTTAAATTACCGATTAAACAATTAATCGGTTACTGCGGTGCCCGGCTGATTCTTGTTCGCCGCCGGGCTAAATTTATATTTTTTGAATTTGACCGCGGCATCGTGTTCTCGCATTTGGGAATGACGGGTCAATGGCGCAAGCACGAACTAGCAGCCCCTTTTTTAGTGCATGACCATCTGGTGCTTAAGTTTTCCGGGGACTTGCAGATTGTTTACCGCGATCCACGCCGATTTGGCTTCCTGGATTGTATTTCAAGGGGGGCAGCTCCGCACAAACTTTTAAAAAATCTTGGAATCGAGCCTTTGTCTGAAGAGTTCAGTGGAGAGTTTCTCGCAAAATTTTTTAAAAACAAAAAGGCCTCGGTCAAAAGTGCCTTGCTGGATCAGCGCGGGGTCGCAGGTCTTGGCAACATTTACGTCTGTGAAGCATTGTTTCGCTCGGGGATTCGCCCCCAAAAGATGGCAAAAAAAGTCCGCCCCGATAAGCTTTCTGGGCTTGCCTCTGAGATAAAGAAAATTTTAAAGGCATCGATTGAATCGGGTGGTTCGAGCATCCGGGACTATCGAAATTCGAGGGGGCAGGCGGGCAGTTTTCAGGACCAGCATCTGGTCTATGGCCGAGAGGGTCAGCTGTGTTTAATCTGCCACAGTTTAATTAAAAATATTCGGCTTTCAGGACGCAGCTCTTTTTGGTGTCCGACTTGCCAACTGTGAAACATAGATCTATTTATACCCATCAACACAGACTTCTGTCTGAAAGGAAAAAAAATGAAAACAATTTTTACAGTTCTGGTCTTG
>JAYUPS010000046.1:0-5183 GCA_043759945.1 Bdellovibrio sp. | reverse complement strand
TTTATTCCAATCGCGCCGAACGTACGGAAAGTGCTGGAGTTTTGGAACTGGCTTTGGTTGGCAAAGCTCAGGGCTCGTTATTAGAGTCTTTTATTTTCGCGTTTTACGAAAACTCGAGCTTAACCAACAAGATCGACTGCTAGGATTTGCGATTACGACCAAAAACTGCAAACTGATGAACGGTTTGATTTTAAAACCTGTCGCGCGACAGGTTGAATGTTACGATCGACTCGGACCGCTTTCCGAGTCTGTGGCGCAGACCGCTACAAAAAGGGAACTGTTACCTAAATGTGTATTACCTAAATGTGTAACTGAACTTTTTCCAGAAGCTCGGGATCGCTCAGCAGCATCTCGCCGCCGGTGGCGATCGCGGTCAGGGGATTGTCGGCGACTCGCACGGGCAGACGGACTTCGTTTTGAATACGGAGAGCTAGATTTTTAATCATGGCTCCACCGCCCGCAAGCACTAGTCCTGTCTCGATGACGTCGCTCACCAGCTCGGGTGGCGTTTTTTCCAAGGTCTGATGGATCGCCAGGATGATATCGCTGATGCAGCCGTCGATGGCCATTCCCACGTCTTCCGAAGTGATTTCCAAGCGCCGGGGAATTCCAGAATCCGCAAAGCGACCTTCGACTTCCATCGTGCGAATTTGGGTTTTCGGCGTGGCTGTTCCCAGCTCGCGTTTTAATCTTTCGGCGGTCACGTCGGTGATCAAAAGATTTTTCTTTTTACGCAGAAAATCTTGAACCGCGGCGTCCATTTTGTAACCACCGACCCGAACGGCCGTGCACGAGACAATATCGGCCAGCGCGATGATCGCCACTTCGGTGGTGCCGCCGCCAATATCAACGATAAAACAGCCGTGGGGTTCTTTCACTTTCAGGCCCGATCCAATCGCTGCCGCCATGGGCTCATCAATTAAAATTACGTGTTTTGCACCGGCTGATTTTCCGGCATCAATGGCGGCGCGCTTTTCGACCTCGGTCACACCATAGGGTAATGAAATGACAATGGTCGGCCGAGACATAAAACCAATCAGTTTGTTACGCGAAAAAAATTGTTGCAGCATGGCTTCGGTGGTTTCAAAATTGGCAATAACACCATCTCGCAACGGACGATCGGTAAAAATATTCCCCGGTGCGGCTGCGACTTTGGCGACAGCTTCCCGGCCGACCGCAACGATTTTGCGTTTTCCGGGTTGAGATTCCGTGTAAGCAATCATGGTCGGTTCGTTGACGATCACGCCCTTGCCGCGCTTGGCAATCAGGGTGTTGGCGGTGCCAAGATCAATATAGAAGTCTGCAAAACCATATCCGCCGCCAAAAAAACTCATTGTTATTGATCCTTGATTTGGAAGCTTTGGCTTTGGCTTTGGCTTTTATTGGCCGACTCGAGCAAATAAACCACGTTGAACGAGATGTAAGAAAAAGATTTACTCAAATTCGAACCCAGTTCCACATCAAATACCAGACGATCCATGTCGTGGGGTCGGATCTCGGTTCCGATAATTAACTGCGAAAAAGTCTCGGAGCGACCCCGCGTGCCCCCGTAACCCAAAGTCGGCGACAAGTAGGGTGAAAATAAAATGTAATCGCTATCGACCCGTTTGCTGATGAGCGGAGCCAAGCGAAAACTCCAAAAAGTTTCATCCATTTCACGCCCGAAATAAACATCGGTGCGTAAACCCAAAGCCGGTTGTTTTTCGAAATCTGGAATCGGAATCCACTTGATCGATCCCCCCGCGTAGAGATCGGTTTCGCCCGTCCCAATTTGGGCCCGCCAGCTGAGATCATCTTTAATCGCCGCATCTAAGAACAAAGAAAAATTGGCCGCGCCGCCATCGGAAATTCGCAACTGGGGTTCAAATCCCAATTTCAAAGTGTCCCTGGGGGTGACGTCACCGCTCTCGCCCAAGGTCAGGTAAGAGTGAGCTTGAATGGAACCGCAAAGAACCAGCAAAAAGAATGCGCACTTCAAGGAGTTTTTAATCCGGTCGTTTTTCATCAGAGCCTCCGCTAGACGGATGGTAGCGATTCCTGGCAAGAGTTGACAAGGGAAGTTTGACATTCCCGGGAAGGGGAGAGATTTTTAAAGAATGAAGCTTGCACTCAGCGTGGTGATTGTTGCCCATAACGAAGAACGTCGCATCGGTAATTGCTTAAGTTCGGTGCAATGGGCCCAAGATTTGGTGGTCGTGATCGATCCCCAAACCAACGACAAAACGGCCGAGGTGGCAAAAAGCTTGGGTGCGCGGGTCGTCGTCGAAGACTGGAAGGGCTTTGGTCCCCAAAAAAGATTTGCCACGGGTTTGGCCCAGCACGACTGGGTGCTTTCATTGGATGCCGACGAGGAATCGAGTCCTCTTTTATCTGCCGAGATTCAAAGCCGTTTTTCCACTTTAAGTCCCGAGACCGCCTACCAGATTCCGCGCAGTTCCTATCACCTGGGACGATGGATCCGGTTTGGGGGGTGGACCCCGGATTACCAAACCCGATTGTTTCATCGAAAATTTTCGGGCTGGAACCAAGAGCTTATTCACGAAAAAGTCGAAGCCGCAAAACTGGCAAAGCTTGAGCACAAGATTTTGCATTATTTATTTGAGGGGCTTTCCGATCAGATCACCACCAACAATCGTTATTCCAGTTTGCTCGCGGAAAAGGATTTTCGGCAGGGACGTCGGTTTTCGATGATAAAATTGGTTTTTAAACCCTGGATAAAATTTTTAGAAACCTATTTGTGGAAAATGGGATTTCGAGATGGGCTGGCCGGATTTGTGATTGCGGTCGGTGCCGGCTATTCCATATTTTTGCGGCAAGCAAAAATATGGGAGCTGCAGAACAAGGAGTCCGCATGAAGATATTTTGTTTGGCATTTTTAGTTCTGCTCGCTCAAGCCATTCCGGCTTTGGCGCAAAAAGTAAAAAAAATTAATTACCCGCAAGTTTGCGGCTGGATCGGGAACGTGGAACTGATCAGTCCCTCGGTGCCGGCAAAAGAATTGAAGAAAAAAACGGTGCTCCGGGACAACGCCGAAATTAAAACTCAAAGTGGCGGACAATTTTGTTTGGATTTATCCGAAACCGATCGGGTGATCGTGGGTCCGGATTCCTGGGTGCAGTTGCCGGGGATAGAAAGCGAGACCGGAAATGCCAAAGAGGTCATTTTACAAAAAGGGGAATTGCGTCTGGTTTTTGAGTACCGGGAATTTCCGGTAGCCCGCACGGTGAGCACAAAAATTTACCGGCAAAAAGTTTCCCAAGGTGATTTCGTGTTTAAGTACAATCCGCTCACGGGATTGGGGGGCGTTTTGTCCCTTGACGGCGACTTGCAGTTCCAGCCGCTCGAGAGCGAAGTCTTGATGGCCCTCAAGACATCTGAGTCCGTAGATTTTCAAAGCGAAATCAAAGAGGGCGAGGTTCAGTACGATCAGCTCCTGCAAGGGAAAAAAGTCGTGCGTGGAACTCTTCAGCCTAAGCAAACTATTAAGCCCGAGGCCCTTGAAAAAACGCGTCAGGCCTTTGCGGCTTTTGACATCTCAATGCTGCGAAAAAAAGCGATGGCGATTATCAACCAAAAAAAGACGATCGTGAAAAATGCCAAAGCGATTTGTTTTAAGCCTGAAGCCGAATTCAATCAGTGCGGTTTTTTCTGCGAAGGCAATGCTAAAAAAGCCAAGAAATGTGATTTGACGAAAGCCGGTGTCAGTTGCGTGCGCAAGCGGTGTGATGCCAACGGGCAATGGACCGACCCTTATGTCTTGCCAAAGAATTTGGCGACTTGCAAAGCTACGACGCGGGTTGGGGTTTGCGAATAACTAGACTGGGTTTAAAAAAGATCAGCGTGTTTTTCTCTAAGATGGCGGGCAGCTCGGGCGCGAAAGTATTTAAAGTTTTTGCGACAAAGTGCCCTTCGAGCGTGACCTCGTCGCCGTCGTTCACTTGATTGCGATCAAGACTGGATTCCTCGATGAGTAAAGCCGAGGTCATGGTTCTCTTAATTTTTTCCGGGGGAATCGTTGGAACAAAATAACTCAAATTCGCAGATTTTTCGGTCCTGATTTTTGGGTAGTCGCCGGTTAAATCCAGACGGCCCCGGATTTTAAATTTTCTGGCAAACAAACGGGGACAGGCCTGTTCGACCAAGAGCTTTTTTTGGGGCGCAGATTTTAAGGGCGCTGGTTTCAAGTGATAGACGCCCAAAGTGTTCTCAAGCCCTAGGGAAAAAAGCAGGGCCGGCATCACGCCAAATTCTGCTCGGTAATTTTGAAGTTCTTTCTCAATAAAAAGTTTCGGATTTTGGGTATCGTCGACTTGCGCGCATTTTACTTTTTTGAGATCCTGTTTGCGGTCGGTTTTTACCACCAGGGGAAAATCGTTTTTGTCCAAGATGCGCGTGGTTTCGGTCGCGCAGGAAAGACACCTTCCATTTTTTATTTTGCAACTCAGGCGGCGTTCCCGCTTGGCCGGCAAAACCGTGTGCACTCGCAGTTTCTGATCGCAGTGAGACAAGACTTGTTCCAGAGTCTGGGAAACGGTCAAAGGATTACCGGAGTTTGCTGTGAAATTAAAAAGCAAAAAGAGGAGAGCCAATCACTGGGTTCCGGTTGTTTTTGCAGCCGGCTTTGAGATTTTGGCGGGTGCTACCGGTTCTGCTTCAAAGATATCGTCGGTGGGTTTAGCAAAGCCGTAATGCACGTCTGAAAACTTCCAAAACCTCCACCATTTTCCCTGACTGCCAATCCACATGCAGCGTTTTGAAGGAAATGCGATGGGGATTTCCGCCGAGGCCGTCTTTAAAAACATGCGGTCGTCTTTTTTGCAAATCTGAACCGGCATAACGGTCGAATAGGTCGCGACGTTTTTCTTATCGTCGGATTGTTCTTGGATCCACATGCCGGTCTTGTTGGCGTTAAAACTGTAGTTGATGCGGGTGAAATCGATGTCGTTAACGATCAGGTTTCCGTCTTTGTCTTTGTAACGTTTTTCTTTTGGCAGCGGCCGAGAGAGCTTGCGAAAGTTTCCGTCGGTCCAGGTCCCTTCCAGTCGGTTGATCGAGGCTGAAACATTGGGGAACATCGCGCGCATTTCAGTCGTGTTGCTCGCGCATTCCGCGCCAGCCGTGTCGGTGATCGGGGGCTTTAGGCCCGGATAATGTTTTTCAGTCGGGGGATAGCAGACCTCGGG
>JAYUPS010000045.1:0-48176 GCA_043759945.1 Bdellovibrio sp. | reverse complement strand
GACTTTAGCTTTCATATTTCAAGCTTTGTTTCGGAATCTTTGGTCAATCTGACCGGAGATTTTGCAGGACTAAAAGCCACGACCGGCATTTTGCTTTTGTTCACGACGCTCGGATTTATCTGGGATGATTTTTTACGATTTGCCCATCACTACCTGATGCACCGGGTTCCGTTTTTATGGCGAATTCATTCGGTTCATCATTCGGCCCGGGTGCTGACGCCGATCACCCTGTTTCGAAATCACCCTCTTGAATCTGCCATCGCCACACTTCGGAATGCACTTAGTCTGGGAGTCATGGCGGGCTTGTTTATTTATCTTTTTGAAGCCCGCCTCAACTTGATTACTCTTTTTGGCGTCAACTTGTTTGGTTTTCTTTTCAATCTGTTGGGAGCAAACTTACGGCACAGTCATATTCCAATTTCTTTTGGACGACTGGTGGAGAATTTCTTAATCAGTCCTTTGCAACATCAGATTCATCATTCGCGTCAGACCAAGCACCAGGATAAAAACTATGGTGTTTCCCTGGCGGTTTGGGATCGAATGTCAGGAACTCTTGTGACCTCAAGGGGCGTGGGTGCTTTGTCATTTGGAATTTCCGGACAGGGTCAGAAAAGTTTGTGGCAAGAGATATTCTTAACCAAGAAAAACACAAATCCCATCGACAGGATTTAAGCCCGCGTGCTAATTCTTTAAGAATGAAAACAATCATTTTATCTCTGTTGCTGTCCCAATTCGCTTCGGCCCAAACCCCGGAACTTGAAATCAAAAAAATGGCTGGCTGTTATGAAGTCAGTTTTAATTTTAAAGAAACTGTTTTGCGGGACACAGACTATCCGATTCGCTCGCCAGATTACCTGGAAAGCGGACTGGAATGGGTCGAGATTGATCGCGAATCCCCCGGTCGGATTGATCTGCAACATGTTCTTTTGACCGCGATGGGACCCATCAAACATTGGCGCCAAGAATGGACCAAGGCTCCGACTCACATTTGGGATTTCAAAGGGCGAACTAATTTTTTTGATACCAAGTCATCCCTGCTTTGGACGAAACGAGCAACGGATGGCGATCCGCTGGGCTGGGGCCAGCGCGTGGTTCAGGTTGATGATTCCCCTCGCTACGACTGCGTCGCTCGCTGGGAAACGCTGCCGGACAAAACTTACTGGGAGTGCGAAGCACCGGGTCCCCTGCCTCGCCGCGAATTTTCGGTTCGCTCAGACTACGACATCGTTCAACGCCGCAATCGGCATTACGGCAATGCTCAGGGCTGGATGCACGAACAGGCTAACCTTAAAATTCAGTCGCAGGGACCCCAGGTGGTGGCCGAAGAAGTGGGCTTAAACACTTATAAAAAAGTACCCGACGTTCGGTGCGATGAGTCCCGCCAATGGTGGAAATCCAATAAAAAAGTCTGGAATTTTATCCAGACCGAATGGACTGTATTATTGAGCCAAAGAGATTCTTTAACTTTAAAAACCGAAGTGAATGGCGAGCCAATTTGGCGCACCCTTTCGCTCTGGGCTAAAGAACATCGTGCGGTCCATTTGACAGACGTTCATCGCCGCCAAGTTCAACGCATTATTAAGTCATTTATTGAGTAAAGGGCCCTAGACTTTCGATTCGTCGTTTCCAAAAATCTCTTGGTATTTTCCGATAAACCAAGTTTGAAATCGGTCGACGTACATGTGCGCGGCTGGAATCACAACCAGGGTTAACAATGTCGAACTAATAGTCCCGCCGATCACCACAATTCCTAAACTAGTTCTTTGTTTAGAGGCCTCGTTAAGTCCGATTGCCACCGGTATCATTCCCGCGATCAAAGCCAAACTGGTCATCAGAATCGGACGCAAGCGCGTTTCCCCGGCTTGGAGCAAAGATTGAAAGCGGTCCACGCCCTGCTTGTGTTTTTCAACGGCAAAATCAATAAGCAAGATCGAGTTTTTGGTGGCAAGACCCATCAACATCACGCAACCAATCATCGAGAACAAATCAAAACTGGAACGAGTCACCGCAAGCGCAATAAAGGCGCCACATGCCGCCAGGGGTATTACCAACATAATGGTGAAGGGAGTAAGGAAAGACCCAAACAGACTGGCTAGAACCAGATAAATGAACAGCATACCGAGCCCCAAAGACACCAGCATGTTTGTCATCAGTTCGGCGAAACGCTCGGCCTCGCCCACAAAACTGTAAGTGACCCCTTGTGGGGGTTTCAATTCTCCCTTAAATAGTTTATTTAGATCCGAGATGGTCCCCCCGATTCCCGATCCCCCGGGGGTCAAATCTGCCGAGATCTGAACGTAGCGATTTCGATTTTCACGCAAAATCGTGGTGGGACCTTTGGCTTCAACCAATTTGGCAACATTGGGCAACGGCACCAAGCGCTGAGCCAGATTTGGAACTTTCATGCGATCAAATTCTTTTTCTAGACTGCGCTGATCTTCTTGAAGTCGGACGCGTACGTCGTAGTCGATTCCCTTCTCGCGAAAGACGGCGGGAGTGCGGCCCTCGATTTGACTGCGAAGCTCCTCTCCGAGCGCAGACATGGTCACGCCAGACATCACGGCGACTTCGGGCTTTAAAACGATCTGATACTCGGGCTTACCAATACGGTAAGTCGTATCGGCTTGCTGCAAACCCGACATTTTTTGGATTTGCTCTAAAACTTTTACCGAATAAGGGACCAAAGTTTCTAAATCCTGCCCGATAATGTTCAGGTTAAATGATCGGCCGCCCTGACTGGGCTGATCGGTAACGATCGGTTTGTACTCGGCATAGGGTTTCAGAGTTCCCCGCAGGATCTCTTTCATCTTGGTGGTATTTTCTTTTCGCTTTTTTGAAGGCACCAAGCGGATGTAGATGTTGGCTTTGTTACTTTCCCCCTGCCCGCTCCCGATCGTTGTTAACAAGTCTTCAATCTGCGGTTGTTCGCGCAAAGTGGCTTCGATTTTGGCGGCCACTTGGTCTGTGGCTTCCAAGCTTGCGCCCGTCGGCAGTTCGTACTGTACAAAAAATTCTCCGTTATCTTGCGGTGGTAAAAACGTGAACGGAACGGTCTTAGCTAAACCGACGGAAACGAAAAAAACTAGGATCGAGGCCCCGATAGTCTTTAGGGGATGATGCAAACTCCAGGTTAAAACTTTGACATACAATTTTTCGAGACGTGTTTGAAACCGATCAAAAGCTTTTAAAGCGCTCCGATTCCAGCGGGCTACAAAGTTTTGCGAAAGTTTTTCGTCATGCTTTGCACTGCCACCCATGTAAGCCGAAAGTGCCGGTGCCACGAACAGGCCGTCAAACAGGCTTATAATCATGGCAAAGCAGACCGTCAGGCCGAATTGCTTAAAGAACTGCCCGACGATCCCCTCGAGATTTCCGATGGGACCAAAGACTGCCAGAATCGTCGCGGTGGTCGCCACCACGGCCAAAGTAACTTCTTCGGTGCCGACGACCGCGGCCTGTTTGGGGGACATCCCGGCTTCTAGCTTTCGGAATATATTCTCTCGCACCACAATGGCGTCATCCACCAACAACCCGATCACCAAACTGAGCGCCAGCATGCTCATGATATTAATTGAAAAGCCAAAAAGCATCATGAAGATAAAAGCACCCAGGAGCGAGTTCGGAAGTGCAAATCCCGTGATCAAAGTCGATTTCATACTTCCCAGGAAAAAATAAACCACGATAATGGTCAGAATAATTCCAAAAGCGATGGATTCGTAAACGTCGTCGACGTTGGCCCGAATCCGGCGGCTCGAATCGTTCACGACCTTGAGATTGGCTTTGATACCTTGGTCCGCTAGATTTTTATTTATGTTTTCCAAGCGTTTTTTTATCTGGTCCGCCACTCTGACCGAGTTTGCGCCCGACTGGCGATAGACATTAAAGACTATCGCTTTTTTTCCGTTTAACCGTGTGCGCGAGGTCTCGTCCCGCAACGAGTCCGTGATTTTACCCAAACGCCCCACAGTTACCGGAAAATTAATATCGGCCACCCGCAAAACCGTATCTTCGATGTCTTTCATGGTTTTGTATTCGGCGAGCGTTCGATAAGAAAGTTCCTGAGTGCTATTCATCGTCTTACCGATCGGAGTGTTGCGTCCCCCGGATGAAAGGGCTGAAACCACACTTGTGGCAGAAACGTCGGCATTGATCAGTTTTTGGCGATCCAGTTCAACATGAATTTCACGTTTTCTTCCGCCCAAAATATCGACCTGGCCCACTTGGTCGACCTGTTCAAATTGGGGCGCAATTTTTTCTTTAGCTAAGTCAAAAATCTCGCCATCGGTTAGACCCTCGGTTTGCAAAGCAATCCCCATGATCGGAGAGTCCGAAGGCGATATTTTTCGCGTCACGGGGGCGTCCACGTCATCCGGAAGCAAGCGAAGCGCATTAGAAACCTTGGCGCGGACCTGTTGTTCGGCATAATCCAAATTGGATTTCAAATCAAATTCCGCCGTGACCAAACTAAAACCCTCTTGGTTGCGCGAGGTTACTTTTTTAACCCCCGCAATCGACGAAATTTCATCCTCAAGAATGCGGGAAACGGAACTTTCAACCTCTTGCGGACCCGCTCCGGGATAATTTGTCACCACAATGATTGTCGGAAAATTCACGTCGGGAAAAAGATCGATGGGCATTTTTCTGAGGGCGATGATCCCCAAAGAAATGAGCAGAATAACGATACTTGCAATGAAGATGGGCTGGCGGACGGACAGGCGGGCTGGACTCATAGTCCGAAGAATATCCGGTGATTTTGGTCAAACTTCAAGCGTTAGCTGCGACCCTTGCTGATGGCGGGTTTCGACAAGGTCTGATCCCCCTGGAACATTGGTCCCACCAGATCTTCCATGCATTTTTTGGCATTTTTAAAGACCTTACCTGTGAGTTTTCTTTGGTTACGATCAAATTGCTTAACGCCGGTAAATATATAATTGACGGAATTTATTTCCTTGCCGTCCAATATACTGGTCGATTCTTGGCGATGATAAGTCATTTGGCAGACGAATTGATCAGAACCATTTTTTGCCAAGTCCTCGCACAGTTCTTTTTTAGAATTTTCAAAAGAGTCACCGATCATTTTACCATTTTTGACATCATAAATTCGATACTGCTTGCCGCCGAAAAATTTTAAAAGGCTTCCTTGGTTATCGGGTAAACAAACATAAGGACTTCCAGTTTCGCGTCGTTCTTTAGCTAACTTCAGTGCATCTTTACATTTTGCTGCCGTTTCAAAAGAGGCTCCCTCAATACCTGAAAGAAAATGCTTTTTTCGGACAATCGTGCAATTTAGACCGGGGGCCGCTATCGCGACGGGTGCGAAAAAGCCAAGCATGATAGAAACCAATAATTTGAATAACACAACGGACCTCCCAGAATGACTTACTGGGGAGCAAGGCTCGGGCCCAAGATTTGTCTCAAGCTGAAACGATCATCGCCAACCATTCGAATCTGGTCGGCTCTGGTCGATCCAGTGCCGTTTTTGGCTTACAGGCGGTTAGTTAAACATTGTGGGATAAAGTAAAATTGTTGCTCCAAAAACGAGGACCATAATGATTGCGATCTGAGCGATTGTTTTGTGTTTCATGATTTAAAAATTCCGAACCTCTGTCTATGTAGTTGACGTCAGTCATTCGCGATTTAGCCTGTCTCAGAATGAGACTCACAGCCTCGCTCACCTTGCTTATCACGGCCTAATACATCGCTCGGTCTTTGCAAAGCTTTTAGGTATGCGGTCGCAAGTCATTAGTGCACTTTTAATAAGTTTGTTAGGATCCCTTGGGAATGACTTCGCTCAAGCCGCGATGGCGCCTCCAGGATCTCGAAAAATTATACCAACATCGATTGCCGGTTACACTCCGGCAACGCCGACCGCACTCACCGCAACTGCGGGATCGGTGGCGGTCAGCCCTCAGCCGCCGTTTGATCTCTCCATGCTGTCGTCAATTTTATCGGCACTTAGTGGAGGCTCCCCATCCGAAAGCCCCAGCAGCTTTGACAATTCAAGCAATTGGGCGAGCGCGGGCCTGCCCTACACTCCACAAAACAGTTTCAACCCAGGGCCCAGTTCAGCGACAGCAAACTCTGCAACACCCAGCTGGTCAAACGACTCGGCGGAAACACCCTCGCTTTCAGGCACAGGATTTTCGCAAGTCTCTTGCGGAAAAACACAATCGACCCTGATCACTCATTATGGTGCCGATCCCGCACAGTATGCGAGTGCCAAAGAAGCTCTGATGGAGGGCGGAAGTTTAGACCGTCACGGTAAAACTTTGAATTCGGTCGAAGATTCGATACGCAATGGACGACCTATCAGCTTGGCCGGAGATCAATTCGGAAACTTTGGTCAGCGCTGCAACAAATCTCCCTCGCAGTCTTGCTTGATGTTGGTGTGCTACCAAAATTTTGATCGCGTTTTTAGCAACTACCGCGCCCGCTTTCCGGGAGTTCAAAAAAACTGTTTGATCGGCGTGGTGGTGGATACAGGTGACGCCTTTAACGGGACTTCGGGTAGAAAAATTGACGTGGCCACCGAAGACATCGTCAAAGCCCGCACGCTCAGCGGTCCCGGCCGTTACTTCGAAATCGAATCTGCTGGCTGCAACAGTGGCAGCGGTGACAAGCGCGCTTGCTTGGTTAATAATTTGCAAGCCAGTTGCGTCCCCGGAGATCGCAATGTCGCCGGCACCCGGTCACTTCAAAAAACCGCGGCGGTTCGGTAGCTGGCTGAAAACATAATGCGAGTCCGGATGATGTTCGCTCGCGGGACAAAAATAGGTTCCGGACAGATCCGGGCAGGCCAAGGTTATTTTCATAGGAACCTCCGCAGAGCTAAACGCTAGCAATCCCCACTTCGATTGAAAAGCTCTGATTGGATTCCAAAGCGACTTCCGGTAGGGTCCCGGTATGGAAACCTTCGAGCATTTTTTTAAGCCCGAAGTTCGCAGCAGCGGACGCAGCTTTATTACCAAAGACAAAGTCAGTTTGTCGCAACCTTCGGACACTGAAATTCAGTCTTACGTCAAAGCTTCGACGGCGTTTAAAGTAACTTTCAAAAGTCCTTCGGTGGGCAGCCATGAGCTGAACGTCGACTGCACCTGCCCCCAGTCAAAAAAGGGACAGTTTTGCAAACATATCTGGGCTGCTTTAGTTATGATCAATGACAAGAAATCTGAATTCTTACTGGGCAAAACTGAGCTCCAAAAATCGCTTCCCCAAAATGATACGCAATCAGCCTATAAAGAAAAACAAGCTGACTACCGGAAGTTGCAGTACCAAAAGCAAAAACTTCGATTGAAAAAAATGAAAATGGATAAAATCAAGGATTTGGCAAATCCGGAGACTCAATTTCCCGATTTTGTCGAAGCCGCGCTGAAATATTTCTCCGTCAATGGGTTCGAACTGCGCGACAATATGACCAAAGACTCGGTGAGCTTTGCGATGAAAAAGTTAGCTCGAATCTTTCATCCCGACATGGGCGGGAGCCACCAAGAAATCACCGAGCTGAATCGCAACGCGGACATCTTGACCAAATTCTCTCCCGCAGATTGATTACTTAATTAATTTGCTCGTGATCGTGTAAGAAACTTCGGTGGGATCCATTCCATCCGGAGAGTTTCCGGCAGTGATCATTTGCGGGTACATAAAATAATTGATGGCTTTTTCCTGACCCGGCAATTGGAAGTCTCGTCCGTAATTATAGGCCACCCAATTTCCCTCAGTTTTTCCAAACAAAGTCTTTTTCATTTTTTGAACTTCGGCATCTTCGAGCTTGAGTTTACCATCCAAGATAAGTTTCCGGATATCTGCCGGATCGACTGAAACCCAAGCTTTTTTATTTTTGGAATAGTACTCGGCACGACAGTGTTGGGATTTTGTGACGTCGCCCTCTTTCCCCAAAATTTCTTGCCACTTTGAACCGACGACCCGCAAACCCCAAACCTCTCGGGCCGGAATCTCCGCGGCGCGAGCCAACCCGACAAACAAAGAATTAAGATCCGCACATTTCCCGCGAAAATTTCCGGATTGCAAAAGTGTTTTAACGTCCCCAAGACCGCACCCGCGAGTGCTAGCTTCGCGCGAGGTGTTTTCCACAACCCAGTCGTAGATGGCCAAAGCTTTTTTGTCCGGGTCCTGCAGGCCGCTTGTAATTTTATCGGCAGTTTCACGGACGATCCCGTCTGTTTGAACGTGTTTGGTGGGCTTTAGGAAAAAATCAGTGTTGGACTTTTCTTTCATGGGGCTTTCGCGGTCTTCGGTCCGGAGCTTATGAACCACTTGCAGCTTGGGTTGATCGACTTTTTCCCAGCGGGCGTGCAGGACTTCGATGTCGTTGGATTTATTGCCGTCGATAGATATTTTTTTAATCTCGACCGAAGTCGCATTGCCAGAATTTTTCTGATCTAAAATTTTTTGATAGGGTGTGTTTTTCTGGGGAAGTGGCACGTACAAATCGCCGGTGCCATTGACCAGTTTCGGTGCAAAGTCTTGCACCAGCTCGATTTCACGGGTTATCGCAACCGCAGGGAACGCAAACAAGATCACTAAGGTGGCGTTTAACACCGAGGTCGCATTTAAAAAGCTCAGAATATTTCTTTTCATAGCGGTCAATCTAGATGGCTTTTTCAACTTGGCAAACTCAAAATCGATGTGTTAGCAGTCGAGCCTATGCCCTCTTTTGATATTGTTTCTAAAATTGATATGCAAGAAGTCGAAAACGGCGTCAATCAGGCTAAAAAAGAGATTGAAACCCGCTACGATTTTCGCGGTAGCAATTCCGAAATTAGCTGGGACAAGAAAGAGATTTCCTTCAAGGCCCCGGACGATTATAAAATGGAAGCCATCAAAGATATTCTGCAAACCAAACTTCATCGCCGGGGAATTGATATCGCTTCGATGAATTTTTCAAATATTGAAAAAATTGGCGGAATGATGATGAAGCGTGTGGTGACCCTTAAGCAGGGGGTTGAACGTGAAACCGCCAAAGAAATCAGCGTGGCCGTCAGGGATTCAAAAATCAAAGTTCAAACGCAGATCAACAATGACAAAATCACGGTGAGCTCCAAAAGCATCGACAGCCTGCAAGAGTGCATGGCTTTTTTGCGGGCCCAAAAGTTCCCGCAACCGCTTCAGTTTGAGAATATGCGCGGCTAAGTTCAGCCAAACACCCCGAATCCTTGGTTTTTTCGGTAAAATTTTCCAAGGGGGGCGAAATTTTTAAAAATTTGAGTTACTGCTGGAACATGAAAAAAACAATGCTGACTTTAAGCGCTCTTATTCTATTGTCGATTCCCGCCGCTACTCAAGATTTTGACCTCGGTGACATCGTGAATGTCTCTTGGTGCGTAGGCACAAAAATCTATAACCAAAACGGTTTGGTGCGCGATTGCCAATCGACGCCCAAAACTCCAAGTTGCCGGGAACGCAGCGCCGGAGCTTCGGGTGGTCGCTTAATCTTAGCCGCCCACTGCATTCGCTAAGCGCGGCTTGAAAATGAATCCCTTAGTTTTAGCGGCTCTCGCGCAGCAGTTTGTGTCCCCACAGGCTTCGGAGTGGGTCGTGTTGTCTGACCGAACCGAAAGGTCGGAAAGTCGAAGTTCTTCGCGGGGTTCGGTTTCAGATCTGAGCGAAGGCGGCGTCGGTTTGAGCTGCGGAGTTGGAACTGTCCAAGGGCAGACAGGCCCGGTGGGATTTGTCATTTTCAGAACGCCATTTCGCCCAAAGGCAACGGATACGGGCATAGACCTAGAAATTTTCAGCGACCGCAGAATCAACATCGATCTGGTCATTAAAAATATCGGTTTTGAGGACACATTCCAAGTGCCCAGGACGTTGGAACCTGGTCAAAATTTGGTGCAAGTTTCTTGGCCAGAATTCAGGCTTTATTTCCGCGGGAAACAGGTCGAATCCGACCAGCGTTTAAATCCCCAAGACATCCAAGATTTTGCTTTGCAAGTGCGTCGGGGCGGTCAACCGCCCGAGATCCGAAACAATCCCGAAGATATTGTTGTCAATTTTCGGCTTTGATTTGCAGTTTTGATTTTCACTTTTGGAATTTGGTAGGGGCTGAAGGATTCGAACCTTCGGTAGGGCCGTTATGAGCGGCCTGCTTTAACCAACTAAGCTAAACCCCCACATTTACATGAACGACAAATTCGGAGCCTGGCACCTCTTACTTAGCCATCGATAAAAGCTTTGAGCTTGTTCGAACGCGAGGGATGGCGCAGCTTACGGAGCGCTTTAGCTTCGATCTGACGGATCCGCTCTCGAGTCACGTTAAAGTCTTGTCCCACTTCTTCCAACGTGTGATCGGACTCTTCTCCGATTCCAAAACGCATGCGCAGAACTTTTTCTTCCCTCGGCGTCAGCGTTGATAGAACCCGGCGAGTTTGCTCGGCCAAGTTCAAATTCACAATGGCTTCCGATGGATTGATGACTTTTTTATCTTCGATGAAATCACCCAGATGCGAATCTTCTTCTTCACCCACCGGAGTTTCAAGAGAGATTGGTTCTTTGGCGATTTTTAATACTTTTCGAACTTTATCGACTGGCATGTCCATGCGCTCGGCGATCTCTTCGGGGTTCGGCTCTCGGCCGAGCTCCTGGATCAGATTGCGCGAAGTGCGGGCCAGCTTGTTGATCGTTTCGATCATATGCACCGGAATACGAATCGTGCGGGCCTGATCGGCAATCGCGCGCGTGATGGCCTGCCTGATCCACCAGGTGGCGTAGGTCGAAAACTTGTAACCCCGACGGTATTCGAATTTGTCGACGGCTTTCATCAAACCGATATTGCCCTCTTGAATCAGATCCAAGAATTGCAGTCCACGGTTGGTGTATTTTTTGGCGATCGAAACGACCAGACGCAAGTTGGCTTCAACCAGTTCAGATTTTGCCACGTCGGCTTCGCGCTCACCCTTCCAGATGGCAGTGTAAGTCTCCGAAATCCACTTGTGGTTCATTTCGGTCTCTTTGAAGACGCGAAGAACGCGGTACTCGGATTGCTGCGCTTGGATCGCGTACTGGCGGAAACGGTTGTAGGTCAGTCCCGTGTCCTTGGTTGTTTTCTGCAGTTCTTTTTCGTTGGTCTCGATAATTTTTAATCGCTCCGTGAGTGCCGGCACATCTTTAGAGAATGTGCGCTCGTTGCCCTCTTTGACTCGTTTTTTCAACGAGTTCACTCGGTTGATCAAATTGCGGAACTTGATCACGATGCGGTTGATGGTTTTACGGTTAAAGTTGATGCTTTCGAAATTCGCCATCAACCCTTCGTTGTGCACGCTGAGCTCGCGGATGGCGCGGTCCCGAGCGGGCGTCGCCGTTTCTTCTTTTTGCAGAACCGCAAAATAGGGCTCGGCGATTTTTTCGTATTCTTTAACGGTGCCAATCAGCTGATGAATTTTATCGATGTACTCTTGCTCGTTGTACTGAGTGTCTTCGTCTTCCAAACCCCGGAAAATGGCCTTTACTTTAATGCGGCCTTCGTCCAAGCGTTTTCCCAGATTAATAATTTCAAGGGTTCCGATCGGAGACATCAAAATGGCGCGAACGATTTCTCGCTCTCCCTTTTCGATCCGGCGGGCGATCTCGACTTCACCTTCGCGAGTTAATAAAGAAACGGATCCCATTTTACGTAAGTACAAACGAACGGGGTCGTTGCCTTTGACGTCTTCGCTTTCGGCTTTTTCTTCCGCGTCTTCTTCTTCCTCTTCCTTATCGGGATCGGCTAGGAAGGCTTCTTTTTCTTCATCGGACTTGGCTTGCTCGGTGTAATCCGGAATCACAACGCCGTTGGCTTCCAGGCCATGCATGAAAGTATCTAACAAGGCAGCCGAAATGATTTCCACGGGCAGCTGATCATTGAGCTCTTCGATCGTGATCGCGCCTTTTTCTTTGGCGATTTTAACAAACCGTTGAATCTCTTCTTTGATCAGAGCTTCTTGTTCCGGCAGTGTTAATTCGCGCACGACTTCGTTCTCGTTCTTCATTCAATTTCCTTCGCTTTAATTTTCGATTCAAATAAGGGCTCGGCTGTCTGTGCGGCCGCGGATGAGGCCGACGTAGTTGAAAACTTCGACACAACAGAGACTCGGTCTTTTTGCAGCTGCAAAAGTTTTTGCATTCCCGCTTGGCGGGCGCTTTCGTCTTGCTGCAGTTTAAGTTCGAGTGACAATCGATCCATCTGTTCCTTTAAAGAGTCTGCAATAATCTTCCGTAAACAATCGCGAAGCAAAGTGGCTTCGTGAATTTCAAGATTCTCACGATCTTCGGTCTCCACGCGGTCCGCCTCGAATAAGACGGATGTGTCATCAACTTTTGAGCTCAAGAGATTTGTTAAGCTATCAAAAACTGCAGGGTTTTGTCTATACTCCTGAAGCATCCACTGGAATATTTCCTTAGCGCCCTGGCTTTTCAAATGTTGAATCACATTCGAGTGAATAATCAAATCCAAGTTGGCACGATTTTTAATTGCAAGGCTCAACAAAAGCCGCTCGGCCTTGGGAGTATTTCCAATTTTAAAGGTCTGGAGCATCTCGGATTCCAATTCTTTTGCGGGAACACCCCCAGACTCAATAAATTCTGGCGGCTCGTTCGAAAAATTAGAACCTTGGCCCACTTTTTGAATGGAACCTTTTTGCAAAGCCGAACTTTCCCCCGACAACATCCGACTAAGCTGGGGCAACTGAATCTGTAACTTCTGGGCAAGTTCAATTTTATAAAGCTCCTTCAGCCGCGAATCCCGAATAGTTTCCAAAACGGGCTGACATTTTTCCACCAAAGCCAGTTTATCGGTGGGAGAGCCCCTGAATGTTTGAGTCCACCGGGCCACCACCAGGTTAAAAAGATCTGGCGCTTGATCGAGCAAGAGCTTTAAGCCCGCGGCACCCTGGTGGGATTCGGTGCTTTGGATAAAATCATCGGGATCGAGCCCCCCCGGCAAAGTCAGGCCCCGGGGGCGAAGCCCGGCTTTAAGTAAAATCGGAAGCGACTTTTCGGCGGCATTTTGACCCGCTGAATCCCCGTCAAAGAGCAAAAGGATGTTTTTTGTCATTTTGGAAATCGCCGTCGCGTGATCTGGCGTTAAAGCCGTCCCCAGGGTTGCTGCCACGTTGCAAAATCCAGCCTGAAACAGAGCGATGGCGTCCATGTAACCCTCGACCACGATGACTTGGTCTTTATTTCGGATGTGTCGGGCGGTTTGGTTCAAACCATAGAGCGTGTTGCCTTTGTGAAAAACCGGGGTTTCCGAGGAATTGAGATACTTCGGTTCGCCCTTATCGATAATGCGGCCGCCAAAAGCGATGACCTCGCCAGAAACTTTTTGGATCGGAAACATCAAGCGCTCGCGAAACAGATCAAAGTGACCGTTCCCGTTGGGGCGTCGCTTGATCAGCCAAGCGGCTTCGGCGACCTCGGTGGTGATGCCTTTGGAGTTTAAAAAATTAGTGAGCCCGTCCCATTCAGTACCCGACAAGCCGAGGCGAAAGGTCTCGATCGTTTCGGCAGACAGTTTTCGTTTATCCACATACTTTGCCACACTGGAATCTGGGCTTTGTGCGCGCAGCTGCTGCTCGAAGTACTCCATGGCCAATTGATTGGCCCGGTAAATTTGTTTTCGAAATTCGATGCGGCGTTCTTCCTCGGAAGAAATGTTTTGTGAAACCGGGAGCGCAATGTTGGCCCGACCCGCCAGATATTCGATGGCTTGGGGAAATCCCATCCCGTGGTAATCCATCATAAAGCGAACGACGTTGCCGGATTTTTTGCAGCCAAAGCAATGGTAGACTTGTTTTTGTTCCGAGACAGAAAACGATGCGGTTTTTTCGGCGTGATCCGGGAACGGACAGCGGCCCATATAGCCATTGCCGCTGGGTTTTAGCGTGGTCGCCGAGGATATAAAATCCACGACGTTGTTGGCCTCCATGACCCTTTGGATAAAATCCGGGGAAAATCGCAAGCGCTCACCCCTTCGTTATTGCAGTTTTGATTTAATGACTTCGCTGACCAGTTTGTTGTCGGCCGCACCAGCCGTTTTTGCCATCACGCCCTTCATGACGGCGCCCATGTCTTTGATCGAGGCCGCTTTGCTCTCTTGAATGACTTCGGCAACAATTTTTTCGATCTGCTCTTTGGACATTTGAGCGGGAAGATAATTTTCTAAAATTTTAAGCTCCATGATTTCTTTATCGGCCAGATCCTGCCTGGCAGCGGCCTGATATTGTTCGATGGATTCTTTGCGTTGCTTTACTAATTTTTTGATCACGCCCATGACTTCGTCGTTGGTGATGGCTTCGGGGCGAACTTCGATTTCTCGGTATTTAATGGCGGACTGGATGAAGCGGATGGCATTGAGCTTGTCCTGATTTTTCTCTTTCATGGCCGCTTTCATATCGTCCATTAATCTTGCTCGAATTTCCATACACACACCCCAATAAATGTTTCTAGCTCAGCTAATTGGTTCCCCACTTCGTACTCGAAGTGGGGAACCAACGATCTCAAAAATGAAATACTATTCAGTCTCTCGAGGTTCGCGAGGACCACGACGAACTTTTTTTGTCGCTCGCTTACGAGCTGCAATCGATTTCTTTTTCAATCGAACGCTTGGTTTCTCAAAATGTTCTCGTTTTTTTACTTCAGAAAGAATACCTGCTTTTTCGCAAGACTTTTTGAAACGACGGAATGCGCTTTCAAAACTTTCGCCTTCTTTAATACGAGTTTGTGCCACAGAGAATCACCTGCCTTCCAAGCGTGGACAGCCCACCCCGAACAATATAGTTCTATGGGGGTAGGGATAAGGGTCTAATCAAACGACGGATATAGCAGGTAACGCTGTGCTTCAACAAGATGAAAAGTGGATGAATTTAGCATTGGAGCTGGCAAAGCAAGCGGCCGACAAAGCCGAGGTTCCGGTCGGCGCCGTACTGGTTCGAGATGACCAAGTTTTGGCCCGATCTTTTAACCTGCGAGAGCATTTGGGCTCCCCTTTGGCCCATGCCGAATGTTTGGTTATTCATAGAGCCGCCATAAAGTTGGGGGGCTGGAGGCTCACGGGCACCACCCTTTTTGTAACCCTCGAACCCTGCTTGATGTGTGCGGGAGCCATTCAACAATCGCGAATTTCCCGTGTCGTGTTTGGAGCCAAAGATCCCAAAGGGGGCGCAGTCCGCAGTCTTTATCAGGTTTTGGAAGATCCGCGACTGAATCATCGCTGCGAAGTCACGGGTGGCGTTTTGGAAAAAGAGTGCGGCGGATTGTTGACGGATTTTTTTAGAAAACGAAGATCACCCTGATGAAAGCAGAAATTGACAAGCTAATGTAGAATTAGCTACGATTTATACATTATGAATGTAGAAATCGAACGCTCTCTAGAGCTCCCGAATAAAAGTTTTCTTCTTCTGGGTCCACGGGGCACAGGCAAAAGTACCCTTTTGAAAATGAAAGTCCGTCCGGCATTGGAAATTAATTTGCTGAAATCATCTCAGTACCTGCCTTTGCAGCAAAACCCTTCGGTGTTGCAAGAGTGGACAAGTCATTTAAAAAAAGGGGATTGGGTCGTCATCGACGAGGTCCAAAAGATCCCTGCCCTACTCGACGAAGTTCACGCAATTTACGAAGATAAAAAGTTAAATTTTGCTTTAACGGGGTCCAGCGCACGCAAGCTTAAAAGAGGAAACGCTAATTTGTTGGCGGGCCGAGCCCTGCAAGTCTATTTGTTTCCGCTAACTTGGCTGGAGCTAAAAGATCAGTTTTCATTGGAAGCTGTCCTTGAGTGGGGTTCTCTTCCGGCCGTTGTTACCGACCCCAAAAATAGAAAAGAGACTCTCGCAACTTATGTTGAGACGTATCTTAAGCAAGAGCTGGTCGAAGAGGGCATAATACGAAAACTCGATCCCTTTGTTCGTTTTTTGGGCGTTGCCGGCAAATACAACGCTCAGGTTTTGAACGTCGAGAATATCGCCCGCGAGAGTCACCTGAAAAGAACCACCGTTGATTCCTACTTTGAAATTTTGGAAGAGACTTTAATTGCCAGTCGATTGCCGGCTTTGTCGTTGGGTTTGCAAACCAAAGAAGTCCGGCATCCAAAATTTTACTATTTTGATGCGGGCGTCGCTCGAGCCAGCGCCGGTCTTTTGTTTGATGCAACAGATTCGATTTCTAAAGGCTACGCTTTGGAAACGTTTATTTTGAGCGAACTTAGGGCCTACAATAGCTACTTCAAAAAGGAACGAAATATATTCTATTATAAAGTGGTCAATGGAATCGAAGTGGATTTCGTGATCGAAACGGCAAAAAAGACGCTGTCTCGTTCGGCCTCGTACCTGGCGATCGAAGTTAAGCTGGGAAGCCAATGGGACCGACGGTGGAGCAAAGCCCTGGCGGGCCTTGTTTCGAATAAGCAGAGCAAAGTCAAAAGAGGCATCGGAGTGTATGGCGGCTCCCGACGCTTTTCTCAAGACGGAATTGATGTCTTTCCCGTGCAGGATTTTTTAAAGGATATTAATGCAGGCAAATTTTTTTAAAAAACGAAGATCAAATCTCTAAACCACGATCGCAATTCGCTTCAATATAAGACATCTTCTGGCATTTAGTATACCACCGTATCGATAAGGAACTCGGTTAACCTATTTTAGTAGGATTTTATTTACCGGAGGACTTTATGTCTTTTAAAACCAAGTTTTTCATCTCCCTAGCGGCTCTTGCAATAGCGTCGACCGCGCACGGAGCCCTTTCGCTCTCCCAATTGAAATTGACGGGCTCATCGCTCTCGATTGTCGGATTGGGGGCTAACGGATCTACGTCGATTCGGCTCAATGGCAGTACGCTCGGGAAATCAACCAGTGCGGGGACCTTTAATTTTACCAGGTCTGCCTATACGGCGCCGGCCAATTGCTCGGCCACCGTGTCGGATGGAAAATCTTCGGCCACCCGACTGATCGAAGGATGTGTTGTTGTAGCTACCAATCCCACACCCAGTCCAACACCGGCCCCCAGCCCGACGCCGGCGGCCGGCGGAGTTTTCTCGGTAAAAAATCTGAATGGTTCTGCCAGTCAGGCGGCGGTTGGTCAGACGGTTAACATTAGCTTTAACGTGATTTCGGGGGAAACTTCGAGCGACATCGATGTCATTCTAAGCATCAACGGGGGTTCGGGCGCCGATTTTGTTTTCGATTGGTACTATGTCACTCCCCGGGGCTGCACTTCTGAAAATCCCGCGGTGTGCAACGGTTCGGCCGATGTGATTCAAAGAGCATTTAACGGAAGTTCAAATGTCACCGCCAATATTTCTGGCGTCCGCGATATTTTGTCTGCCACCACCACGAACTATCAACTGGGGGATCTGGCGACTTTGGCAATTATTAACGACAACAACATTGCCGTTGATTCTGCGGCGGACTAATGCGCCGATTTGGTTTACGCCGGAAAAAACGATTGGTATTTGCCCTCGAAATCCGGAGCGGCTCTGTTGTTTTGTGGACCTGATCAGTCGGGCACAGCCAATGCGGACGGGCTCTTTGCTTGTTCGTTAGGGGTTCCGATGTACAACATCATCGTGCCCATCGAAAATAAATTAAATTCGGCGGCGATTGGATCACCCGTTTACGTCACTTCCACCGAGGTCGATGCCGGCAACGTGTGGGCGGTCGATGCGTTGACCAAAGCGACAATCTCGATTTCAAAAACAACAGCCGCTTTTGTTCGCTGCGTTCGACGCCCCTTTGGTCCCAATTTTTAAGTCAGGTAATTATTAGGTAATTATTTAACGTAGCAATACACATCTAAAGTTCTAACCACGCGCCCGTAACCGTTAAACTCGGTGACGGGTCCATAATATCCATCATTACCGGCGCTGGCGTACAACCGCAGATACGGAATCCCCATCGCGTTGTCGGTCAAAAAATAAAGCGCCGAAGAACCCTTGGCAAATTGCGCGACGTCGGGAAAAGGAATGGTGACGATTTCCCGTCCCCGAAAGTAATTGATGTCTGAATTCAATCGCGCTGAGGGGGTTGACGACGTTGTAAAATTTAAAACGGTCGTCGGCCGATTTGTTCTGGTTTGGCAGGTGATCGTTCTATTTGCGTAGCTGAGCGAAGAAAATAAAGCGAGAGTCAGGAAAATTAATTTGTTCATTGGATCTCCAATCGAAAGGTTTCAAGTGTGGTCCAATTGTATTCAGATTGTTTTTTTCGCCAAGGAGTTTGATGGATTTTCGTGCAGGTTTGCCGGAACACAGACTAAAGGCTGGGAAGGGAACCCGCTGTTATGTAATGCTGGCGCGGGTTTGGGGACGGTGTTCAATTGGAAGCCGGAAATTGGTTTCTATCCGGCCAAATTTCAATCGTCCTTAAAAACCTTACTTCCACATTTCGGACATCTCCTCAGCAAAATTGAGTCTGACAAAAACAGATGCGGGTCTAAAAAAAAGCTCCAAAGAGCCAACAACCGTAAAGTGGGCCGCGAGCCGCACTTAATGCACCTTATGTAGTAAAAATTTAAAATCAAACTTATCAAAGTCGCTAAAAGGAAAAATGCTCCAAAATTTTGGGAGGAAAATGAATATGCAATTACGGAAGCTAGGGCACTTAACGTAAAAGTAGCTAACGTGAACAAGTGAAAATTTCATGTGTTTAGTTTCATAAAATATCCTTGGTTTCCGTAAAGGAAATAGCTACTGGGTTTACGGTCTGAATTAAACGCCGCCACAATGTTCAGCTGATTGCGGCAGATCCAAGATTGTTTGTTGGCACCGCGCTTACCGATCCTGCGGCCCAGGCCGTCTAAAATAAAGCATTTTTGGCTAAATCTTCTATTCAACTTTCAATTTCTTAAAATAATCAGGCAGTTTTCGGGTAGATGAAATAACCCCAGCGGAGATAAAAATTTGAAAGATTGAAAGACACAGCCGAAGGTAATCGTAGTCGGTCCAATCTTTCAAAATAAATATCGATTCCAAAACGATAATTGACCACGGAAATAGCTTCAATAAGCGAAACATAAAATCAGGCATAAGTTTAGGTAGAGCTGCGAATGCCAAAAATAGTATTGCGCCGATCGGTGGTGCCCAGCTTCTCAAAGGTTCACCTAAGAAAAGGTCTCTCGCCTGCTCGGTTCCCGACAACACAAATAAAATTGAATAAATTCGCACCACGGCCTGATCCCGCCAGGGAAGTTCGAAAAAACTTTTTTTGAAACTTTCATGATTTTTCAAAAGACGCGACCTCATTATTACCCTTCACATATTCGTCTTTTAGTTTTCTCTAAAATTTTGTCGACCTCTGTTTCGGAGCAAGACTGACTATGAAATGGGACCAGTCTCAGATCTCGTTTCTGCACCAGCTCACCGTTGGCATTAAAGGTGTAGTCCGTGTTGTTGTAGCTTTGGATCCGATCTTGGGCGTCAAAGATCCCGTTAGTGGATTGTCCACGGTAAGTGCCACTCGTGCGGTTGCCGTTCAAATCATAATTGTACTGGGCAACTTGCGCTCCGTTTTCAAAGACTCTGGATATTTTTTCTGGAAAGGCTGGGAAGTTTTCTGGTTACAAGCAATACTCCTAATGACATTATAATTTGTGCAGCTATGATTCGCCTGAATATTTCAGACCGATCCGATGCAGGTCTAAGATGCATAAAGACTAGAAAAACCACCGCACATATGGGAAATATCTTGAGCGCCCTGAAGAAGAATTCTGGTAAAATACGCGGGAAAAATGCCATTAAAAACAAGATGAGTGATCCTAGCCCTAAGCTAGTATAATCAAAAGTAAAATCAATTTGAACGCCATTCAGGACAGCAAACACAAAGCAGTATAGGCGAATAGCTGCAATTTCAACTAAACTCAAAGCAAAAAATTTGCTCTTAAAACCATTTTTCCGATCTACGATGCTATCACCCCCGTTTTTTACAAGCGTCCGTTGGCTTGGTTTTAATAAGCTGATTAATTTTTGTTTGAGGACACGACTGAACTTGGCTATCGCAACTTTTAGGACTTACTTTTTTCGGAACCGGCTTCTCTTGCCCTAATAGCTCAAGGCATTTTTCTCTAGACTCTTCATTCAGGGTACACAAGCCAACCGCAACAGCAAGTAACTCACTTCTTCGCTCGATGAGCCATACAACCAGATCTAAGGCTACTTTTACGAGCCGAGCACGCCTCCCATCTGGATCAATTTTATTTATCGGATCTCCATCCGAATAAGCGTAAATGTTTAAACCGCCATCAAACAAAATCGGATCCTTACTCACCCACCTTCCAACCTCAGCATCATAATCCCTAGCTCCGAATCGCACTAGCCCCGTGTCGGAATCATACAGACCGCCGGCAAAGCCGAAGGGCTGGAACCCGGGATTGGTATCCGACAACACTTTCCCGAATTCGTCGTAGTTGATCTGTTGCGCGATTGCTCCTGTTGAAGCGTTTACGACCATGCGAACACTTCCGAGCTGATCGTGGATTAATTTGTACTTCTGGTTAGTTGCTATCATCACCATGTAGTCTGGCACATGCTCTTTTGTCCCGTACAGGAAATAGCTACGGGGTTTACGGTCAGAGCCAAGCTCCGCCACGATACTGAGTTGATTGCGGTAGATCCAGGAACGTTCGTTGGCTCCACGCTTACCGATTCTACGGCCCAAGCCGTCTAAGATATAACTGATCTGAAGGGTTCCGACCTGGACGGATTTGATTTGACCAAAATCATTCCAAGAATATCGCTTGCATCATAGTTTTGGAAATTTATTAACACATTCCGGTTATTTTGCTTTCTTCTAAATGACATACTGCTCGTCTCTGGGCCACCTAAATATTAATACTCAAACAAGTAAAGCAACTGAACTGACATCTTTCCCGGAATCGGAACCGCCCGGTTCTGCTAATGTAAATCCAACCTCGGCAATTGTTAGAATAACGCCCCAATAATTTAATTTTGCACCTTTACTAAGGGACGCAGTAACCATTATTTTTCCACTTTACAACTCGTTGGGCTTTCGGTTTGCAGTAAGCCCCTTTCGACATTTGGTTTTAGACAAACCATCTTTCATTAGGATTCGCTCTGTTAGCCAAAGACTGGGAATGGTGACTAAGCCGAAGAAAATACAGGTGGCAGCATAGATCGGGATTGGCAGACTAAAACTAATGAAGGTTTGGTGTCCCTCGCACATTAGAATATCGTACAGAAAGCGTCCACCGCGATCACTGCACCGATCTGCAAACAAGAACTGTAAAAAAACAAGATTTAAAAACATCATTGTCCCGACTAAACCGGCTCGAATTAAAAATTTTAACTTGGTCATCGGTAAGACTCGGGCAGTCCGGTTGGTAAGAACTTGGCACACACATCACTACAGTTTTGCCCGGCTCCGTCCTGTCCCGTCCTGTTAGCCACCTGGTCTTCTTCGCACGCAGATTTTGAATCTCCTAAAACTTGATCCGTTGCTTCTCGTAAGTCGCTCAAGTTTTCGGCTACAAAAACTCCTCCCGGTCCGCGCGAAGACGCTTGGCAGTTCGCCTTACAATGAAAATACTTATCGGCACCTATTGTGTTAGCACCTCTTGTATCGAGGTAATTTCGTCCAAAATCTGCAGCTCCACCAGCAGCTTCTCCCACGGGAAAAAGATAAGTTCTTGGATCCCACCAGTCACCGCGGGCTAATCCCGTTGGGTCGGACCAATTCACAGGATTCTGACCCACATACGAATAAAGGTTAGTATCTCCCCCAGCAAACCCAATCGGATCCTTACTCACCCACCTACCAAGCTCAGGATCATAATAACCTGAATTGGTAAGAGAACTAGTTTTCAATACTAGAATATTCATGTTGGTGGTTGGTTACACACATGACATGTTTTTGAAAAAAAATGCATCAAGGCAGGCCGATTTGGCCTTAAAAATTGCGAGCCACAATTTTTACATTTAAATTTACCAAAGCGAATAATAAAAAAAATCGACGGCACAACAAGTATCCAAACAGAAATAATAGAATAAAAAACTACCGAACTATTTTTGACTGTCAAGACCCAATAAGCGGAGACAAGTTTTGCAATTCCCAGAATTAACATCCAATTAACCAGATAAACGATCCTAAATTTATAAAGGCTGTTCAATTGAAAATCTCCGGTCCGCTATTACCATATTATTGTTTACAACTTAGTTCTGATCTGTTTAACTTCAGCTCCTCGATTGATGATGGTCCTCGCGCCGGACCAACTGGTATAGTTTGAATACTAGCTAAACCAGGTTTAATTGTCTTTTCAATTTCAACTTGTGCCTTTTCCGGTGAAAAAAGTGCGTCCTTCAGAAAATCAAAAATCTTTTTAGCGGGCTCCGGATCGGCTTCGTAAAATTTTGTATAGAGGTAGGCTGCGACACCTGCAGTAAAAAGAACACCGGCAATATAATATCCGTTCTTCCCAGTCACATCAATTTTATTGATCGGATCTCCATCCGAATAAGCGTAAAGGTTGTACCCTCCGTCAAACAAGATCGGATCCTTACTCACCCATCGACCGATAACAGGCTCATAATCTCTTGCTGAGATTTGAATTTCCATCGAAAGACTCCTCGAATCGTAATTTAATTGAATCCCACCAATTTTATTTTCCAAACTTTATTAAATTTTCTGGCACAAGCTAGGCACGATTAATTTTGCTTCACATTTCAACGACCAGAAAACCATCCGAATTTTTTTCTGCAGTAAAGAAAGGAAACTCGCCATATAAAAACGGTAAATGGAAGAAGAGCGACTATTGTGACTACTGAAAATTTATCATAAGCCCTAAAATCAAGTCCGGTCTCAAAATAATCCTGTACAAGGGCATAGCCTATTAAAAATATTATTCCAGGCGCAAGAATAAATAAAATTGCAGGAGCAATCAGCGGCGTTATTTTTTCAACTTCATTGCTGTCCAAAAAATCTCCCCTTATTTACAGCTATTAATATTTTCCGGAGTTTTATTGCCTGACTGATTAATCGCGTTTATTCCATTTGAAAAGTCACGAAGGCCTTGAGGGTCAAGAACACCCGGTGAATTGGCGAAACTAATTGCTAAGTCTGCCGCTAAAGCTGCCCCTCCAGCTACGAATGTACCGGCTCCTGCTAATGCAAATACTCCCGCAGCACTCCCTGCAATTGCACCATGACCAACAGCAGATAAAATTTCTGCTCCCGAGGCACCATTGTAGGCTGCACCAAGACCATTTCCTATAGCGCCCGCTAAAGCGGTAAATCCAATCACCAACAATGGATTTCTTCCATTTGGATCAATCTTATTTACCGGATCTCCATCCGAATAAGCGTAAAGGTTGTACCCTCCGTCAAACAAGATCGGATCCTTACTCACCCACCTTCCAACCTCAGGATCATAATCCCTAGCTCCGAATCGCACTAGCCCCGTGTCGGAATCATACAGACCGCCGGCAAAGCCGAAGGGCTGGAACCCTGGATTGGTATCCAATAACACTTTCCCGAATTCATCATAGTTGATCTGCTGTGCGACTACACCCGTGGTTGCATTCACGACCATGCGAACACTGCCGAGCTGATCGTGGATTAATTTGTACTTCTGGTTGGTGGCAATCATCACCATGTAGTCTGGCACATGCTCTTTTGTCCCGTACAGGAAATAGCTACGGGGTTTACGGTCAGAGCCAAGCTCCGCCACGATATTGTGTTGATTGCGGTAGATCCAGGAACGTTCGTTGGCTCCGCGCTTACCGATCCTGCGGCCCAAGCCGTCTAAGATATAACTGATCTGAAGGGTTCCGACCTGGACGGATTTGATTTGACCAAAATCATTCCAAGAATAGTGAACGACATTGTTTGCTAGATCGCGCTTCTGCACCAGTTCGCCGTTGGCGTTAAAGGTATAGTCCGTATTGTTGTAGCTTTGGATCCTATCTTGGGCATCATAAATCCCGTTGATGGATTGTCCACGGTAAGTGCCACTCGTGCGATTGCCGTTCAAATCATAGTTGTAATGTGCGATTTGCGCTCCGTTTTCAAAGACTCTGGATAGACGACCGGCAAAATCATATTGGTAATCAAGGAACTTTTGCTGGCCGTCTGCAGTTTCGGTTTTCCGAGCTATACGACCCACGACATCCCGTTCGTAGATTTCGCTGAAAAGAACACTGCCGCCAAATCTAGAAACACTTGAGCTGACCTCGCCGAAGTTGGAATATTGGTAATCGGTTGTAATTGAAGCCAAAGCTTTCTGGGTGATTAGTCCGCTGACGGGACTTCGAGCAATTGACAGTTCCCCGACGCCAGTTATCAAATCATCGAAATCAAAAGTTCTGGCGATGGCGGTTTGGAAAGCCGTCCCATTGCCGGATAAGTTCAAGTTTTCGGTGACGGGATTTATGCCACGGTAGACCCAGGCGACGGAGCCTTGAAAGGATTCCAACAAATTTCCGCCAAGACTTGTTACACCAATTTCACTTCGGGACATAAAGCCATCCGGCTGATCTAGAACGGTGCGGATTTGATTGTTCTGGGATAGAGCCTCGAAGCGACCTTTTAAGTTAACGTGATCAGGTAATAACCGAATCACTTCATTCGGTGTCGATATTTGAGTTACCAAAAATTTGTCGTTTCTGGAATAGCTAATCGGTGTTCCATCCGGTCTCACTTCACTGACCAAATCTCGATCTGCATTGCGAATAAATCGTTGTTGATTCCCTTGAGATCCGACAGCGGGAAATACGTACCCGTTAAGCTGGCTCGCTAGATCCAGGACAAATTCGTGAATCAACTTTCCGGGCGGCGTAATTCCAGTGACCTCGCCGTTGGGATTGTACCGAAATTGCGTCAGTTGATTTGCAGAATTAGTTTGCGTCGTGACCTTGCCCGCGGCATCACGGGTAAACACCGTTGATTGCCCCAAGGGATCCGTAATTGAACTCAACAACCCGTCGGCTCCGTAGCTGAACGACGTAATTCTTGGACCTTGAGTTGTTCTTGAAATTCGTCCCTGAGGGTCATACGCGATTGAAATTGGTACAAAGTTTGCGACCTGGACCTGAACTGGTTTTTCGTAAAGATCTAGAACGGTTTGGGTCATTCGACCTTGGGAGCTTTGGTCCGTAACGGTTCTGGTAGATCCGTCGTAGGTCCTGCGTGCCCTTGGCACAGTTAAGTCTGAAAAATTGTATGTTTCTTCAAGTGATGTGTAGTCGAAGAAACTTGCAGGGCTTCTACGGACTAAATCAATTCTGGAGAACTGTGACACGGTGGCTCCGGCCCTGTTATTAAAATAAAAAAGCTGGGGAGACTTGGCCAAAGAACCTAGTATCGGATTTTCGTAAAAATCCAAGTAACTAGATCCAGTTTTCGTCGTAGTTGTTTGCCTGCCGGAAATAGGTTCTACGTAGATGATCTTCTCCTCTCCGTCGGGGAAGATTACGGTACTTAAATACTCTTCGTTGTCGAAGTAATTGAAAGTACTGTGGCTCGTTAACTTCCCACCCGCCGAGCGTGATGACGTAATCGTCGAACTGACGTCTGTGCCTACTTGTACTGTTCTGAGAAATTCCTGGACATAGTTTTCGGGGGAAGTGTCACGGATAATCTGGCCTTGATCGTCGTATTCGAAAATATTGGTAGCACCTGTAGGTTTAACAAATCTGCTCAATAATCGATTAGGTAGATAATTAAAAATGTAAGACTCGTTATTGGCGTTTCGAACTTCTGTTAAAAGTCCGAGTTCATTAACTGCAAACGTGGTGACCTTCCCAAAAGGTCCTGTTAGACGGACAGGCCTTCCTTGGTTGTCCCGTTCGATCTGCGTCGTCAGATTCTTGAAATCTGTTAAACGAACTAAATTACCAGACGTATCGTAGTCAAAATACCATTTCACACCGCCGGTTTTAGCAAACAAGGTTCTGAGATGCCGCCCACTGCGACTAAACTGAAAAATTTCGGATCCATCCGGGGATGCTATGTTGTAGCCAGCCAAATTAAAATCAGGCAGACCTTCGTTTACCCGGCGAATACGGTGCGTTGACTGATCGGCTATTAGGGAAGATCCATCATTCAAAAACAAGATGCCTTTTATTGATCCATACAAAGCCGCTAAGGCGCCAACATTTACCTGATCGCCAGCATTCGAATTTGTTTCATTTGTAGCAGGATCTTCTGAACCGTAGCCAGAGTAAATTGAAAATTCTCCGGATTGGTTCATTTTTAAAGCGAGAGAACCACTAGCAACCAAGATTTCACCGACCGAATTAACATCCACATACCGAATGTCAAAATCTAGTTCCTCAGCCTGAACGAAACGAGCAACCCGCAGCGCAGGTGTAATAGCACCCCGACCAGCAGCCAATGAAATCTGACCCTGAACTACCATTCGTAAAGCTCGATTCCCTGAATCCGCGATAAAAATCCGGTCCGCGGAATCGACGACTAAATCAGTCGGAGTGTTTAGGAGCGAAGCCTGAGCCGAAAGACTACTGCCGTTATAACCGGGAACGCCCGTGCCGGCGAGGGTGCGGATTTTTCCGTCTGGCGACACCGTTCGCAGGCGGTGGTTTCCGGATTCTAGGATCAATAAGCTTTGATCCGTTCTTAATGCAACCGCAGCTGGCTGATTCAGTTCCGACGTCAACGGGTCTACGTCGTCAGCGCCAAGGCCCGGCATCCCCGTACCTGCAAAAGTTGAAACAATTCCATCGATAGAAATTTTTCTAACTTTATGGCTGATCGGATCTGGAACATAGATTGAGCCGTCGGCTGCTACAGCGGGCCGCCCTAGGCCTCGAATTTGAGCGCTGACCGCTGGACCGCCATCGCCACTGTCTCCCGGCTGGCCAGTGCCTAGGACTGTCGAGACTACACCACTAGTGCTGATCTTACGGAGTCGGAAATTGCCCTCGTCAGAAAAATACACTGATCCGTCGGGACCAATTGCAAGACCGCCAGGCTGGTTCAAACGTGCTGCCCCGGCCGGCGTGCCATCGGCAGAAAATCCCAGTACGTTTTTAATTCCACTGTAAGTATTGACGTAAAGACCTGTATATTGAGCTTCAATCTGGTCGGCGTTGCCAAAATGAAGAAATTTGTTTACGGGGTCGTAATACTGGACTGGGTCGATCGACCAACCGCCAATAGAAATTCTGCTGATAGCCTGACTAACTGCTCCTTCGACCCGAATCGGAAAAGCCTGAGTAACTTCGAACGGGGCTCGGCCCGGAATGTTGAGTTGGGTTAAAGAAAGATTGGGAACACCGAAACTTACCGCGGACGCCAGATCCGGCGACAAAAACTGGTTGCGGTATCCTGAAATTGACTTTACTTGGGCGGTCGAGGTAGCTACCGCACGTCCAAAAGAGTCTCTGCCGTCCCACACAAACGTAGCAACTTGATTTGGACCTGGGGGAAAGCGTTGCGTAAGAATCTGGCCTGCGATCTGAACCTCCACATCAACGTACAGAAGGTCTTGGGGAACGACGACTCCAGTTATAGGGAAATTTATGGTTCGATTTGGCGTGTAGGCACCTTCGCGGCGAGTGTAATAATGCAAGCCAAAGGGTACGCCAACCAAGTCGATGTCTTCGCGCACGCCTAGATTATTTATGTCTATTCGCGACCCACAGATGTAGGGCGCTTTGTTGTCTACATTCTCGATAACTGGCCGAATAGGTGGGGCCGACAGTCTGTTCTCTACATTTGTACCACTCCAGTTTATATCCCCAGGACTGAACCGGTTGGTCACCACCCGCCAAAGTTCAGTTCCAGCGGGGTATGCTTGGGCAAGTTGCTGAAGCTCGGCATTGTCTATCCCAAGGGTCAAGAGTTCCGCCGGAGTTGCTTCTTCATTGACGGTACTTACTTTGACAACGGCTCGGCCGGAATCAATCCTTTGAATTTTTACAACACGACCGTCGGGTTGGCCAATCCACTGGGCCTTGACCTCGTCATAAATTCCGTAGGGCGCAGGCGTGCCCACTGGGAATCCCAAAAAGTTATTGACGTAAAAAGCTACGGGTTTTGAAAACTCAATGTGCTTTGATCCCAAGACCAAGGCTTCGTCTGCTGAGACATCAAAAGCGTAAGTGTAATTGGTTGAGGGTGGAAGCGGAGCCGGCATTTTCTCAGGACCCTTATCACCAACTGTGTATTCAGTTACTCGAAGGGATAGCTGATCAAAGCCTCTTCGCGAGCCATTGGGAAGTACAACAAATCCTTGCGTCGTGCCGGGTATAATGACCGCAGCCTTACGCGGTCCATCGGCATCCGTTACAATATTTGACTGTACTGTTTGGGGCTCAGCTTGATTGAGATTAATTTTGGTCACCCGTGCGTCGGGCTTGATTAAAATCAAGTCATCTAGTCTTCGAGATCTTAATTGTTCGATCCGGTAAGAACGGTCAGAAAATAGATAACCCTCTTTTTCGTATCTGAAATTGGACTGGCTTCCCCCGTTCACTACCAGGTCGTAAAATCCATCACCTCTCGTAAAGGTAAATCCAAGCTCTTCGCGGAAGGGAACAGAAACGCGCACGCCGGGAATCGGCAAACCGGATTCATCGGTGACCCGACCCTTGACCAAAGAGACTAAATTTTCTTTTAAAACGCCGGGCTCTACCGCCAGTTGTATTGGATTAGCTCCAGAATATATAAAACGAATTTGATCCTGGTAGAGATCCAAAGAATTATCAGCAATGGATGGTGCCACAGTTACTGGGTCTGGAACCCTCGGTTCAGGTCCAACATTTATCGAAATCTGCGCCTGACTGCTCAGGCCGGCGGGGTCAGTAACCACCACCGTAACCAAAAACTGGCCGGGTTGTTCAAAGATTTTCGTGGCGATTTTACCTTGCGCGATTGAACCATCCCCGAAATTCCAAGCGTAAGTCAGCGCATCGTTATCCGGATCCGTAGATCCACTGGCATCAAAAAGAATTGCTAAGGGTGCAGCACCTTGGGTTTTGTTTGCGGCGATACGAGCCTCTGGCGCTGCATTCACATTAAACTGATAAGAAACAGACAGGGTCCCTAGGTTCCCTGCCAGATCGGTGGCTCGCAGTAGATATGTTTTAGAGCCCCTGCTGTCGGCTACGAAGGATCCAGAAAAGCTCAGCTGATCCTGACTCAGACTAACCTGCACGGATCCTTCTGCTGAATTGGCAGTGAGCGAAACGATCGGCTCATTGGCCGAACCAGTGAAGTTGACCACTCGATTTTCGCTCACTGTGCCACTGGCAGGAGTGACCGTTAAAAGAGGCGACATCGTATCCGGAGTTACAGTAATAACTTTTTGAATCGTCGCTGTTGCACCGAAATTATCGGTAACGGTTAAGCGAACCGAATACGAGCCACCGCGGTTATAAAAATGATTAGCTAGAACTCCAGTGGCAAAACTAAGTGCGCCAGACGATGGATCGCCAAAATCCCACTGGTAGTTAACGATGCTGCCATCCGGATCTGAACTTAAAAGAGCGGAAAAACCAACATTCGCCGGAGCCAAGGAGTTTGTTGGATTAAAAACAAAGGCTGCGATTGGCGGCTGGTTTTGGATCACCGCGCTCACTTTGGCGTCCAACTTAACTTTTGAAACAGGCAACCCCGCGATGGTGATTCGTAAGCTGTTTGACTGACTGCCAGTTCCCGCCTGCGTTGTGAATGAAACTTGCTGGATCCCTAACGCAGGATTGTAATTTGGGGCTGCAATCAAAACCGAGTTGTTCAATTTAATTTCCAAATATTTCGGGCGGGATAATTCGAGTTCTATTTTTCTAACAATATTTTTTGCCAGACAAAGTATCTTTTTGGGCAGCTGACCAACGCATTGTTCAAAGATGATATCCTGCCCTGAACCGCTGACAATTGTAAGAACGCCGCCTCGGGTGGGTTGCGACTGGAAACTGCGGTTATAAATCGATGGTTTAACTGAACCTTTAAAGGTCTCAGGACCGTAGACCGTTGTTGCGGTTGGGACTTGAGATTGAGCTATGGAATGAGTGCCGATGCCGAGAACCAAGAATACCGTCACCGCCGCTAACTTCATTCCGTATCTCAACATGAGTCGCTCCTAGATGTAGGTCCAGTATATGACCCTTACTGTTTCGGAGAAAAAATTAAGAACTTGAATGAATTTGCGGATCGATTTGGGAAATATCTACAAATATTGTTAAATAAATTTAGTGACAGTTGGTTGGAACGGATTTGGTGCGTACTGGCTTGGTTGAAATGCAAAAGCCCGCGCAAAGCGGGCTTTTGAGAAATGATTAGTAACGCATGGTTAGTTAGGTAGGATGTTGCAACGAACTTTGGTTCGCCAGATCAGTTCGCCAGTCATTGAAAATTCCGAAAGCGCACCGAAAAAGCTATTTTTTCTACCGAACGCGCTCAGTTTAATAATTCGGTTTCCCTGCGGGTCATCCGATAGAAAATAAACTTCATGCTCTGTTACCTTGTACTGGGCTAGTTCGCTTGATGAAATAAAAAATATTGATCCCATTTTATTGTAAGTCACATCCGATAAAAGGCGTCTCGAACTAGCATCAGAAATTTGAAAGCTTGCAGCCACAACGGAGGCATTTTTTCCAGTCACGCACTCAACCTTTGCGGCTTCGGCCGTGATTGCAGGTAACAAGGCAGCAGTCGTTAAAAAGAATAGTCCAAAAACGTTTGCGAAACTGGCTCTATTAGCAATATTCATAATCTTATCGTAATATCTTAAACAACGACGGCACCATATCCATCTAAACTAAATTGCTAGGGCCATCCTGAATAGTGGAGAGGTACCAAAATTAGATTCCCATTTTGATAATTCTTATTTTGAGAATTTAGATTTATCTCAGTTAGCTGTAACCGTGCACTTTACGGCCGTACTTCGAACGACCTTTCCTGCAGCGTCGAATTCAGCAATTTTTCCTGAATAGCCGGATCTAGTTGGCTGCGCAAAAAGCCGAGTGGCAGCGAAGCCAGAACCAGTATCTGACAGAAAATAAATGGCTTCGTTCGCCGTTGCGTACTGGGCAACTTCATTCGATGAAATGAACGTCGCAATACCATTTTTATAAAGTGTAATATCTGATAACAGTCGTGCCGACTGCTGTGATGAAACAACATACTCGACAAGTGGCAGTGGTTTCCGAGCATCGGTAAGACATTTAACCGATTTATTTGCAAAGGCAGGCATGGTTGCTATAACTATAAATCCAAACAATAACTTTTTCATTCGATCCCCAATCGTAGGTATAAGATTCCTCTACGATTGTAATCATCTGCTAAGTGCCGCCAAGAGATATGATACGTACAGCTGCGGCAAAATTACTAATTCGGACCATCGGCTGGTTAGTTTAAGTTGCAAGTTACCACGGTATTTTTAACAACCCGTCCTGCTGAATCGTATTCAGAGATTGCGCCTAAATATTTGTTCTTAGAACCAAGAGCCAGCAATCGAAATGTAGGAATTCCTGCTCCCGTATCGGCAAGCAAATAAAGTTCCACACTAGAGTTTTTATACTGAGCTAAGTCGCTGGAAGAAAACACAACCGGGCCAGTATTACTTGCATAGCTAACATCCGACAAAAGACGCTGAGAAGGGCTGCTAGAAACTAAATAGCTAAGAACGGCAACTGGTACTTTACTAACAGTTGAGCACGTAACCATTGCTGCGTTTGCGTTGATGGAAACCAAAGTTGCCAAGATGCCAAAAAATGTTGCTTTCATAATTCCTCCGTTAAGAATTGTTTAGTTGTAAGGAGGTATTTCAAGAATTGAGCCAAGGCTTTAGAGCGAATAGAAGGCAGAATTGACAGTTTATGAAACAACTGTGAATCAATTTGATCGAACAAGCTTTGTGGATAAGAAAGGAATCAGACAGGTGGCTGCCGTTTTTACACTTATGTTTTTAAGTATACGAATTAACATGGAAATTTCGGATTCTTAAAATGAGATTTTTTGTTAGGTCTGACTGTATTGATTAAAAATGTTTACCGAGCACAACATCGGTAAGCACGAGGAGTGGAGCCACCGCCAATGGTTATACCGGGCACGCTACCTGCCGTGCAGCTCATCTCATACCAGGCGGTAGCTGATGCTAGACCGAATACTAAGTGTGTTCCGATACCGGGCAGCCCGGCACCAACCTTACACGCCGTTGAAAATTCTTCTGGCGTGCATAAATGCAAATATCCAAGAGTAGGATCGTTTATCGCAGCGCAATTCTGCATTGCGAGGGTCAAGGTGTCTAAGCCGTTCGATACGGTTTGAATACAAAACGCCGTAGGTTTGCCAGCATTAATAGTTGTAAATCCAGCAGGACACGATAGCCCTGCAACTGCAGCCCAGGTCCCGACGCCAGTAGCATCTGAAGTCAAAACCCTGCCCACAGCTTGGTTGCCATCTACCATTCGTATATTTCCGACGACATGGAGTGTATCAGTTGGCGCCGATGTATTTACACCCATGTTCCCAGTGCTCGAAATCCGTACTTGTTCAACCAAAGTACCTGCAGTGGGCCGCGTGTAAAGCGCCATATATCCAGCTACATCCCCCCCAGTGCCATTCTCTTTAAGACCTGCAATACCCGCGAATGCCTTCAGTCCGCTTCCGACTGTTCCAGTGGTGTTATCATTACCTCCCATGGTAATTAATCCGCCTTTACCAGCCGCATGCGGATCCGTCGAGTAAGCCGCGATTTGACCAACATTCGACCCAGGAAGTCTGAACGGTGCGTTCACCTGCAAATCAGAAGCGGGCGCAGTAGTACCAATTCCAACCCCTCCATCCGTCTGGATGATCATTTTGGGATTTCCACCGGCAAAACCGAACTCAAGTTGATGTATCGCCGCGGAACCGCGGTAATACTGGATGTAAGCGGAATCGTTCACCGCTGTCGATCGACCAATGTTTAGGCCGGTTGAATTGGATGTAGCTAAGCTTGGTTGGAACAAATTCATCAAATATTTTCCGACAGTGTCCGTTTCAACAATATCCAGATTAGATGATGGAATAACCGTTCCTATACCCACATTGCCAGCGTTATCTATTGCTAGGCGAACCGTACCGCCGGTGGAGATACCAAGGGTGCTCGTTCCAAGGCGATAGATTCCCGTGTCGGTGTCTGAGTTAAAGGCAAACCCGGGCGCGCCGGCAGTGCCATCAGCGGCCAAGAAAGTTCCACCGTTGGCAGGAACTGTGTTCCAACTTAAAATTCCCGCGCCATTGGTGGCAAGAACTTGCCCCGCAGTTCCACTAACCCCGGGGAGAGTCCAGACCTGCGTTGTGCCAAGAGCCGCTGCTGCACGGAAAGAAACGAAGCTTGTTCCATTGCCAAGCGCTTCCATCATTCGCATTTCGCCTTGGTTAGCTGCGGTGATCGCTCCTCCGGCAACTTCCAAACGTGATCCCGCGCTGACCGCAGAAGTTCCGATTCCAATATTCCCGTTTTTCAAAACGACCATGGCGTTGGAGCGAGCTCCGTCTGAAGTCCCATTTCCGATAACGAAAAGTGCCTCTGCAGCGACCGGTGCCGTAGCATCTCCCGCCATGTTAACAGCATACATTCCAATTGTTGTTTGTGCGAAAGTTGCAGCGTCGTTATCAACCCCCGCTACGGCCGAATAATTACCTGCGGCGGTATTCAAAAATCCACCCAGCACCGACGAAGTTCCGCCCGAGGCTGAATTGCCAGAGCCCCCTGCAATAAATGAATTTCCACCGATCGCGATATTATTTGAACCACCGGTGATTACCGAGTATCCGCCTTGGGCCTGGTTTTGATATCCTGTAATGACCGAAGCCGAATCTCCTGAAGCAATATTGCTGGCCCCGCCAGTCACTATTGCAAAGTTGTTTACGGCTTGATTTGCGTAACCACCGCCAATGTAGGAATAAGCCCCGGAAGCATTATTCAAGACACCACCGGCGATTGCGGAAACAAATCCTTGGGCGGTATTCGTGGTTCCCGCTCCGACGAACGAGTAGAGACCGGATGCAGTATTGTTTATACCAGATAAGATTCCTGACGATTCGCCACTAGCAACCTGACCGGATAAACTTCTCGACATTTGAAAATCAACTGCCCTAAGCCCTCGTTTGTTACCACCGGCCGCCGTTGCATCAGGAATTTGCCCAAGAATAGCACCTGAGCCCTTGGGAGCGATGACCAGGTCTACATTGGCGGTCGTGCCTACCGCAACTAGAGCTGAGACATGCGGGTCGGCATTCGGAGCACTGAACGCAATTGAACCATAAAATCCGTTGAGCCCAGCTCCCGCACTCGGCGTCGTCCAACTCAATTGATTCACGCCATTTGTCGTCAGAACTTGCCCCGCCGCACCGATGGTTCCGGGCAAGGTCATCGCGTAGACTCCCGCACCCGGAATTGAAATGGTCACAGTCCCTGCACCATTTCTTAACCGCAGCGACTGCAGCGTTGCTTGATTGCTTTCAAAGTTTCCAGCACCATCCCGGATTACGAGCGTATTGCCAATGTTCGCACTGGTTCCGTTTGTCGTAATGGAGATTGTACCGGCTGCGGTATTAACCAAAAGTCCGTTTGAAACTTGTATTGTTCCGAGCGTAAATCCAGTTCCGTTTCCAATTAAAAGTGATCCGTTCATGGCCGTAGATGTGTCTAATCCCGTTCCACCTTTGGCAACTCCCAAAGTACCAGTGAACGAAGCGGCAGAAGCTGCAACGGCCTGACTTCCCATCGAGGTCAGACGACCAAAACTGTCAAATTGCAGCGTCGGAACAAATCCGGCTGAGTTAAAAGTACCCGAAGTTACGCCAACCGTTGAAAGTGAAATCGTACCGCTTGTCGAAAAAGTTCCGCCGCTAAGTCCTACACCTGTTGCAACCTGGGTGACGGTGCCTAAGTTTGCACCCGAAACTGTAATTGTACCTGAACTGTAAAGAATTGAGATACCCGAAGAACCTGCAATCGTTTTAAATTCAGAATCAGAGCCAGCTGAATTTAATCCGTAAACTCGATTGGCATCGCCCGCCGTAGGTGAAAGTCCCGTACCACCACGCGCCGCCGACAACGTACCCGATGCAATCTGGGATGCACTGATTGCAATACCAGTGGAACCAGCGCTGACTAGCCTTCCATAAATATCAACTACAAAATTCGGTATCCAGCTAGGCCCACCATAACTTCCGGCGATGACGCTGGTCGTGCCCATTTGAGCCACGGCCAAAGTTCCCGCCAATTCTGAAGCCGGTAGCCGCCCCAATCTTGCCCAATTAATTGTACCGGTAGTAATCGAAGTGCCGTCGATGTTAGTAATCGTGGCGCCATCAATCGGTCCACGCTGCGCAAGGCTGATTGTACCGTTCAACTGAGTAAACGGAATTGCCCCAAGTCTTGCCATTCCAAAAGTTCCAGCTCCGATTCGATCTGCATCAAGTGATCCCACTTGAGCAACAGAGACTGTTCCACTCCACTGAGCTAACGGAATATTTCCTAGATTTGCAAAATTTAGTGTCCCTGCCAATTGCGCCGACGGCAATGCTGCCAATCTCGCCCAGTCGATTGTGCCGGTAGTAATCGATGCTCCGTCGATGTTATTAATCGGTCCACGTTGCGCAAAACTAATTGTTCCACTTAACTGCGCAAAGGGTACTGCCCCAAGCCGTGCCAGTCCAAAAGTTCCCGCTCCGATTCGATCTGCATCAAGTGATCCCACTTGCGCAACAGAGACTGTGCCACTCCACTGAGCTAACGGAATATTTCCTAGATTTGCAAAATTTAGTGTCCCCGCAAGTTGCGCCGACGGCAGCTGTGCCAAACGTGCCCAGTTGATCGTGCCCGAAGTAATCGAAGTTCCTACGATGTTGGTAATTGCCGAGCCGTCAACGGTCCCAAGCTGCAAAGTACTAATTGTCCCGTTCAACTGAGTAAACGGAACTGCCCCAAGCCGTGCCAGTCCAAAAGTTCCTGCTCCGATTCGATCTGCATCAATTGATCCCACTTGCGCAACAGAGACTGTGCCACTCCACTGAGCTAACGGAATATTTCCTAGATTTGCAAAATTTAGTGTCCCTACCAGTTGCGCTGACGGCAGCTGCGCTAATCGAGCCCAGTTGATCGTGCCCGAAGTAATCGAAGCCCCGTTGATGTTGGTAATCGTCGAACCATCCACGGTCCCAAGCTGTAAAGTACTTATTGTTCCATTCAAAGAGGTAAACGGCAGATCTCCAACCACAGCCGTATTCAAAGTCCCGCTGGTAATCCGGTTCGCCGGTAAAACGATATCGACTGACCCCGCACTCATTAGACGACCAAATCCATCGACAACAAAATTGGGTATCCAAGAGGCTCCACCGTAAGTCCCCGCCGTGATTCCCGTTATGTCTAACCCGATGGTGCCCGAACTTGTGATGGTTCCGCCGGTCAGACCTGCACCTGCTTGAACGGATACAACCGACCCGCCCCCCGCGCTCGAGGAAATAGTGATGGTTCCATTTTGATTCAAGATTTGAATGTTGGTTCCGGATGTCAAAGTCCCTAAGGCAAATCCCGAACCATTACCAATTAAAAGCTGACCCGCGGCTACAGCCGAGGTTCCTAATCCTGTACCGCCACGATTGATTCCGATCGTTCCCGAATTAAACTGATTGAATTCATTGCGGGTTAAAATTCCCGAATTCGCGCCCGGTGTCGAGACAAAGGGCACGTTTAAAGTGTGAATGCTACCGGACGAGGTCCAAGCCAGCAAAGTTCCAGTTGTTGCAAGCTGAAGAAACTGACCCGCGTCTGTAAGACCATTGATGGAATCCAAATTTCCGCCAACCGCGGCATAGGTCACACAAGACCAATTCGTCCCATCGTATTTCAGAGCCTGACTCGCACCGCAAGTTGGAAGCACCCCGGTCCCGGTTCCCCCGTTGGCAACCGACAAAGTGCCATCAACAAAATTAGCACTCAAAGCTCCTAGAAACCGACTCGCACTAATTGTTCCCGCCGCAAAATTTCCGAATCCATCTCTAGACACAATAGAGTCTGCGATATTCGTTGACCTAGCGGTCGTGCGGCTGTTGGGGATTGTCCCGTTGGTAAGCGCCAAATATTGCGCGTTGCTAATTAAGCCGCCCGGGCTGGCCGCAGTCGCCGCCATCGGAATATTTAAATTATGAATTGATCCGACGGACGTGAACACCGAAAGACTGCCTGTCGAACTGAGTGAAAAAAACTGCGCGAGATCCGTCAGGTTGTTCAAACTTTGTAAACCCGAGGCTGCCGGAGCTGCACAAAACCAGTTTGTCCCATCGAATCTTAAAAACGCATTTGCTCCGCAAGTTGGAAGCCCCCCGGTCCCGGTTCCCCCTTTGGCAACCGACAATGTGCCATCAAGAAGATTCGCACCCAAAGCTCCAATGAACCGACTCGCACTAATTGTTCCCGCCGCAAAATTTCCAAATGCATCTCTGGCAACAATTGTACTCGGAGAATTCGCTGAACCAGAGGCCGGAAACGAAATCGCCGTGCTGCCCAAACTAATCACGCGTCCGTACATATCCACCGACAAGGTCGGCACATAGGTATTGGAATTCACAGCCACCGGAAGACCCGACAAAATTTCCAAGCGCGCGGCGCTGATCGTTCCACTGCCAACCTGAGATCCATCAATCGCAATCGCAATCGAACCCGCCGCCGTCAAGCGACCTTGCTGATCCACGGTGAACGTCGCCACGTTACGGATGCCGCCGTAACTTCCCGGGGTAACCGAAGTGTCCGCCAAAGAAATCGTTCCCTGACTGATGATCGGTCCGCCCGACAAACCCGTTCCCGTTAAGATCGAGGTCACCGCCGCCATTCCCGGAATGGTCCCCCAAGAAACGTTGGCTCCGTTGGTCATCAAAAACGCATTGGAAAATCCGCCCTGGGTCGGCAAAAGATTGTTTCTAGCTCCGATAGCGGTTGTTGCGCCCGTACCGCCGCGACTGATGTCGATAGATCCGGTCGTGATAATGCCGGCATCTAAGCTCGGAACACGAGTGGCATCTAAATTTGGGATTAGCGCCAGCGGAATTCGCCCCCCAGCTCCGACCGCAACGATGTCGCCTGTGGCTAAACCGACGGTGGCGCCGGAAAGCATCGAAGCATTGGTCGCTTCGTAAGCCGGGCGCAGTCCCTGTTGGTCGATTTCTTCCCAAGCCGCAGTTGTGGTGTTGTAAATCAAAACGTGCAGATTGCGAAGAGCCTGGTCCCCACTCGGAGCAAAGACTGCACCTGGAACTCCAGTGGAGCTGAAGCACGTCACGCCCGCCGAATTTTTACTGTCCAAAACATTTTGCAGGCTGGTACCAAAACTGCCCCCACCGACAACGGGAACTCCGGTGATGTTGATCTTAAAATTTCCATCGACATCAGGTGCTGGCCGGTAAAAATTTTGGTACAAGTAACAGGTACCAGCATTGGGATCTTTGACCTGAACCACAATGTCGACAATCCCCGTGGTCACTGGGCTGCCGCTGGTGGTGTCGATCAAACGCCCCGTGTATTCCAGCGAGGTTTCCGCCAAGGCGATAGAAGTCATTGCCAAAATCGAAAGAAGAACCGTGATCAGGAGCTTCATCGTTGAGCTCCCTTCGCGTTGATCGAAGTGCCCGTTAAAGTTTTACCGGCATTGGCTTGAAGTTTTGAACCAATGACCCGGTATTGCGAACCGCTGAGAACGCGATTCGCTTTCGATCCCGCCACTCCGGCGATAGAGCCGATGGAAATAAATCCCCCGCGGATTCGTTTGAACAAAATAAAACCCGGGACCGTTGTTCCAAACTGTCCCATCCCGCGCAGTAAAATTTTTGCTTCGCCGTCAATCGTCAGAGCTGCAAGTCTTGGCCACTTGCTACCGACATCGACGACCGAGAAAGTGAAAGGGCAAAGATTCACACATAGACTTTGATTGATTGCTAATCCCTGCACCATGCTGCTAGTCAGGTCTTGCCAGCTAGCTCCGTCATCCGAGCTGACTTGAAGTTTGTTTGCAAATTTGGAAACCGATCCGTTGATGGTCACATCCAGAGCCGGTAAATTTTTTGAGGTAAAACTTTTTGACGGCGGATTAATTTCTAACGCCGGAAGATCTTCGGTCGCTGAAATTTCTGGATTAACTTGCGAGCATCCAATCACAAAAATTAAACAACTCACTAAGATCGCAAGCGATCGAAATTGTTGAAATAAAAGTGGCTGGACCCGTGAACAACTCATCTCCTACTTTTCGGTCATTTAGGGGTCATTCTTGAAAGAAATTGTATACTTAATAAAGTGCCTGGACCTGGTCCGAAACGAGACATAAAAATGAGAAAAGCATCCCGAAACAAGACAAAAGCTAAAGATCAAAAATATTTCGCACGACCTCTTGCCATTCTAAAATTCGGATTTCTTGAATTTTTTTGGGTTCGGTCTTCCCGCAGGCTACAAAACATTCGGCCGAAGCTGGAAAGTACTTTTTGGCCGCAATCAGGGGCGACAGCTCTGAAGCCGCGGGAGACTGGGACTTAACTTCAACTAAAAATATCTTTCCTCTGTGCTCCACGACAAAATCAACCTCCAGACCGTTGCGGGTCCTAAAGTGGGAAATTTGAATGGTTTGGTCCAAACAATAACTCGTATTTTTTAGTTGATTAAAAAACAAGTGTTCGAGCAATGCCCCCTTGCGGTCGGGCGAAGCTTTGAAATTTTCCAGCACCCCGTTCACAACCCCGTTATCAAAAAAATAAAATTTAGGATGTTTTACCAAATCAAACTGGTCACTCGAATAAGCATCGACGCGATCGCATAGCAGAGTGTCTTCGAGCAGCTCGTAATATCTGCGGGCTGCAGTGCGATTCACTTTTGCTTTAGCCGCCATTTTACTAAAATCTAAAAATTGCCCCGAAGCTTCAGCCGCAGTTTTCAAAAATCTAGAAAAACCCTGAATTTGTCGGGTGAGTGCTTCGGCTAAAATCTCCTCTTGTAAATAAGTGGCGGTGTAGCTGCGCAAAAGTTTCTCGGAATGTTTTCTGTCGGTCGTAAAAGCCTCGGGCAACGTTCCAATCTCAAGCGCTTGGGTGGTGTTCATTTTAAAGTCAAACTCCAAGCAAGAGAGGGGTCCTAATCGATAGTTGAAAAGGCGACCCGGTAAAAGGTTTGAAGAGCCCCGACGAAGCTTCCTGGCACTAGATCCGCTCAGGTAAAACTGAATTTTTTTATTTTGATCAATCAAAACTTGAACGGTATTCAACAACGAATGCAGCCTTTGGACCTCGTCAATCAGGATTGAATTAGGCCTTGCTTCATCGATACGCTCTTCGAGCTCCGCGGGGTTGGAAGTGAAGTTTAAAAACTCCTGCTCATTAGCTAAATTCAAAATAAGATCTGGTTTTAGAGATTGTAAAAGCGTGGACTTGCCGACCTGACGGGGCCCTAGCAAAAGGACGCTTTTTTTTGACTTCTTTATCGAACCGGAAATAAACCTGTTTATCATGTGACCATTATACCAGTAAAAATGGTCAAGTCTATGTCATTTTTACTGGACTAGAAGTCGTCCAATTAAGGCAACGCCAAAAACGGATATTTGAATTTCATAAAGTGGTAAGTTTTCTGAACCTGGTCGTCGGATAATTCTTGATCAACGTAAATCAATTCTGAAATACCACCCTCGAACGAGGCCGTCGCGCCTGGCAGTCCGCCGATTTGCATTGAAGTCCAATTTACCAGGCCGGTCTCTGGGGCTGGCACCGCATTCACTTTCAGCCCATTCACATAAAGGGTGTAAGAACTATTGCCCCCAACCACCGCCCGCTTCATCGCAACAAAGACCCATTGAGCAGTTGCAGACCCCAAATCTCTCGAAGCCTTTGGAGTTATTCCCCCGGCTTGATCAAAGATACGAATGTGGTAGGTCCCCGTGTCCAAGTAAACTCCCACTTTAAAAAATCCACCTCCGCCATCGGAAAATCCAAAAATAATTCCTCCGTCACCGCCAGCTGAAAGACGAATCAATCCCATGGCCGTGGTTGATCTTGTCCCTCTGTCCGCGTAGATCGGGCCCGAAGCCAAAAGATATTTGCTGGTATCAAAATCTAAACCTGAAATGACATCGTTGCCGATTGTCGTTGGGTTTATGGAGGGCGGATTAATATTGGTTACCGTATTAACCGTCCCCGAAGATGCGCCCACCCGAGAACTCCAGACGTTAATCACACCCGTTGGAGAATCAGTGTAGCTGGACTCGGCCCGGAACCATTGCACCGGTTCAAAGGGCAAAGGGTTACCAATCAAAGAATAGAAAGGATGAATGGGTAATGGCGTCGTTTGATTCGATTTAGCTCTGATGGCAACATCAAAGGGACTTGGAACTTCGGCTTTGACTGCCACAGGGACGTGGTAGCTGGTTGGTGAAAGATTAGCTAAAGAGGTCGATCCTCGAGCGGAAAGTGCTTGAGAGCAGTTATTGTGAAAGCTGATCGCGCCCGCAGGTATCGATTCCAGCGCCAGACTGGTTCCCCAAGAAGCATTCCAACTTGTAGTTACACCCAAAGGACCTTTGGCCCACAGTTCGACATCGCTGCATTCGCCGTGCGCGTTGAGCGGGATGTTCTTTCGACTGAATTCGATGTTTTCGATGGTGGGGGCTGGGGTTGGTGTCGCGACCACACTTAATGGAAACATCGAGGACGAACTAATAACCGAGGCACTCGCGGCCGTCACAGTCATTGTCGAATTCACAACTCCTGTCGGTCGGAAGTAAAACTGGTTCTTAAGCTTATTGGCGGGGATACTTGGTGCGGCCACGTTCCCCGTGGTGCAATCCCGGCTCGTGTAAAAACCACCAGTCATACCGCCCGTGAAGCTCACCGAAATGGGAATGGCCTCGCGATTAACTACCGGACGTTGAAGAGAGCTGTAAGCTATAAACTCGACCGGCACGCACTGATTCACTTCCATTTTATTAATTGGAAAACTGGCGGAAACTCGGTCTGCCTGCACGGCCTGGCAGCCACGGCAGCCACCGAAAGCCTCGCCCGGAATGAAAGCTCCCATTGGCCACACAACAGGACCCTTGACCATACACACAGCGGCTGAAACGCCCGCTAAAATATCATCATTCGTAATCGTCGTGGAAACATTGAAACTTCCTGTCGCATCAACCGTTCCTGAACCTGCAAACTGAAACCCAAAAACTCCCCCGGCCGCAATCGCTGCGCACGGAGCTCTTCGCAATTGGTAATTATTCGCGACGGGTCCAATAGCTTTGTAAACCTGAACAGAGTCGACATTGAGAGCCACGCCGGGTAAAAACTGTCCCTTAATTTCGCGGTGCTGACTAGCAACTGGTGCTGTGATCTCAAAGCCGCCGCCGTTTCCGGAAATCTTACGTAAAGGCCCCAAAAACGGAGCCGCGTTTTCGTCTTTGGATTGAAAATATCCGTTCGTCACTTTTAGGTAGTTTTGAAAAAGATCATTTTCAGGAAAGCCCGAACAGGAGCCGGCGTTAATCGCTTCGCCTCCGTCGACATAGTAATCCGCTAAATCCGAGAAAAAATTAGTTCCCGCAATGGGGGCGCCGGCGGTCCGAGCCAACCGTTGCGTGCTTGAATTATTTTTAAAGATCGCCGATTGCGTAGATCCAAGGTCGTCCTTACAAACACGTTTGCCGGCAACTCGAGCGGTATCGCCAAAATATCCAAAAACTTTGATATGGGGTCCGCGACTGGCAAAACTAAATCCCACCGGAGAACGTTGAATAATTTTGTGCTGGGGAACCCAGCCCTTTATTACCCGGGCATTGCCCGCACTAGAAAAAACGGGAGAGGTCAAATCCACCGGCCCACCGAATAGAATTGAGCCATCAAATAGCTCGTAGCTCAGCATTACGCCCCGAAGAATCGGGAATGAAAACCACCCTGCGTAAATCGACTCGCGCTCAACGATCATCGAGGGCTTGCCCGGGGGCGTGTACTTAATCTGAACTTCGCTGGTGGGCCCGGTCGCAACCGACAAAAATTCACGATCCAGTATCCGTCCGGTCACCTGTCCATCAATGATATTTCCGCCCCCGACTGTCGAAACGCCGACAGAAATTACGGAATCTGCAGCCGTCAAACTGGCCGCAACATCCCCGTATTTAAGATCCATCGTTTCCGTAGCATCGTTGCGGTAAATTGCTAAAACTTGAAAAAATCGATTGTCTCCCTGGGGAACATCTAAAACGAAGGTCGAAGGTGGTGCTGTTTGATTCGGGCAATCTCGGCACGAATCCCAGGTGTAAACAATGGGGTAAGGGATGTCCGCAGAAGTGACGTTAATTACAACTTGATCCAAGGTCAGGGCCAGTGTGCCCACTTTTTCAGAGACCGAAGGAATACTAAAACCGACCGAAATTTTAGAGTTTTCCGGCCGACCGCAAGCCGCAAGCGCGAGTGTTGTCGCCAGGATCAAACAATTAAAATATCTTGTAGAATTCGTGTCTCGGTTCATAGGTCACTTATCGGTAGCCAAAGGCTCCCTCATGAGCGAACGCTCCAAAACGAGACACCGACAATAAATCTTCAATTGTTCTAGATCCTAGGGTCGGGTGACGCATCAGAAAGTTGGTTAGCCATTCCTATCCGACTTTATACGGACTTTACATTTACCTAGCCGTGACTTGCTAGATTTCTACGGATCGTTGGTTCCCGTGCTTCCGCCAGACTTTTCCTCCGCGGCTTTCTCTTCGCTCATTTTAACGACTTTGAATTCATGTCCGTCGTAACGCACAACTTGGCCGTCCCCGTCCATGACGGTGACTAAATTCACGGGCCGGGTCCACAGGGCGTAAACGTTTTTTAGGGTCTCGTTCATGAAGTCCGGCTGCAAATCGATGCCCTCCCACATATGGGACAAAAGCAACTCTCCGCGATTTTCAAAATTTCCGTCTTCGATCCGTATGATCGGCTGACCAAAGTTTGTCATTTGGAACAGAAGCTTGGCTTTGATCGCCTTGAAATCACGGGTATCAACTTCAAACTTTTGGGTTTTTTTATTAAATTTATAAACAAAGAATTTATTTCGGATGCAAAAATCTTCTGTCAAAAAGTCATCGATGAAAGTGACGTCGTTGTAGACCTTTCGGACTTCAAAAATTTTTTCGCGACCCAGGCCCGTTTTTTTATCCCAATGTTTTTTATAGCGAACGTCGTCACATTCTTCCCATTCGCGACCGTGCTGACCCCGGTCCCAGCGCGACTCAATATCCCGAAACAACTCGATGCCGACTTTGTAGGGATTGTAACTTTGGGGGCTCATCGCGGTGGTTCCCGAATGGTGATCAGCAAAATCAATGACCTCGGAATCATTTAAAATTTTTCCCGTCATTAAAGTCGTGTGCCAATACGAAGCCCAGCCCTCGTTCATCGTTTTGGTCATCCCTTGCGGAGCAAAATAGTAAGCTTCGTCTCTGATGATAGATAAAACATCTTGCTGCCAATCTTCGAGGGGCGCAAAAGCCATCAAAAATTTCAAAATATCCCGCTCAGGTTTTGGCGGGAACTTCGTTTCCCGAGCTGTTTTCTCGGCCATCTTGCGTTTTTGTTCGGTCACAAAGCCTGGGGGATTAATGTAATCCCGCATGTATTCCTTGTCGTATTTCAGCATGAACGGATTTTCTTTGGGCTCCTGAGCCAGAACTTTTTTGGAGGTCTCGGCGTACACCGAGTGTCTATCGATCAAGTTTTCTAAACTTAAACATTTGTCGATAAAATCTTCGACCAGATCTTTTCCGTGCCGGTCCATATAGCGGCGAATCCGCGTGGCGTGATTGGCCATGGCATCCATCATCTTGCGATTGGTTTTTGAAAACCAAGTGTTGTTTTTGAAAAAATCGCAGTGACCAAAAACGTGAGCCATGACCAGCTTTTGGTCCATCATCATGTTGCCTTCCATCAGATAGGCATAACAGGGATCCGTGTTGATCACCATTTCGTAGATTTTCGACAATCCGTATTCGTAAGACTTCGACAGATGCTCGTACTCCATCCCAAACTTCCAGTGGGGATAGCGCACCGGAAATCCACCATAGGCCGCAAACTGATTGATCTGATCGTATGTGATTAATTCAAAAATAGTCTCGAAACAGTCAAGCCCTGCTTCCTGAGCAAATTTTAAAATCTTTTTTCGTTCGGCTTCGAGCTCGGGCGTAAGATTTCCCATCGATTACTTTCCCTTTCCCAAGAAGTCTTTGATTGAATCCAAGATTTTGTCGCGGCTTTCGATTTGACTTAAAATAATGCGATCATCTGTGGGAAACTCTTTCTGCAAATCCTTTAAAAACTGACCGCTGCCATATTTGCTCTCCACTTGGCCGTAACAAAACACATTGCAGGCGTTTAAGAAAAAATCTTGAATCAGGCGCACGCACAGTCGCGTGTCTTCACCGCTCCAGTTGTCACCGTCCGAGAAATGAAAGGGATAAATATTCCATTCGACCGGATTGTATTCTTTTAAAATTATTTCCTGCGCCAGTTTGTAAGCAGAGCTAATCAAAGTCCCGCCGGATTCACTGGTGCGAAAGAAAGTCTCTTCGTTGACTTCTTTGGCCGCAGCATCGTGAATGATGAAACGGGTCTCTAGACCCTTGTAATGCTTTCGCAACCACGCATTGATCCAAAAACTTTCCAGCCGCACGATTTCTTTTTGTTCATCACCCATCGAGCCCGAGACATCCATCATGTAAATGATCACGGCGCGGGTCATCGGTTTCGTTACGGTTTTAAAGCTGCGATACTGGAAGTCTTTCTTTATCGGAATAATCGGATCGTCGGGATTAAACAACCCCGAGGTTATGTAGCGCTTAAGAGCGTTCTTGTAGCTCGACTTAAAATGCCGCAGACCCGAGGGTCCCACCGGTGACAATCCCGCCACTTTGTTTTTCAGGGTATCAATGTTTTTTATGCCCTTGGGCATAATTTTAGGAAGCTCCAATTTCTCGCCCAGAATATCGGCTAGCTCGTCGATTGTCAGTTCGGTTTCAAGCATGTGCTCGCCGGCTTCGTTGCCCGGTTGGCCCTTGCCGTCGCCGGGCTCTCCGACGCCTTCTCCGGGTTCGCCTTGGCCCTGACCCACGCCGCCTTTTTGCTTGGGACCATACCGGAAATTGGGAATATCAATTTGCGGGAGCGGGATTTTGACGAATTCGTTCTCGCGTTTCCCAATCATCTCGCCTTGGGAAACGTATTTACGGAAGTTGTCTTTAATCTTCCCTTTAACGATATCGCGAAAACGACCTTGGTCTTCCTTGATGGACATTCCACATCCTATTTGTTTTTAACATCGCCCCGAGCGTAAATACTGGCCACATAGTGCAAAACATCGGTCGCCGAAATCTCGTCGTAACCAAAGTCTTTGATCAGCCGTGTTTTCACGATGTCGATTTTTTCTTGCGTGTCTTTATCGACCACGGAACTAACGAGCGAGGTCAGCTTGATCGAATCTTTTTGGTCTTCAAAAAGTTTCAGCTCCAAAGCTTTGTGCAATCGTTCGTTCATTTTGTAATTGAATTTCTTACCGTCCAAAGACAGAGCTCCGATATAATTCATAACTTCCCGCCGAAAATCATCCTTGCGGGATTCGGGAATTTCAATTTTCTCCTCGATGGAACGCATCAGACGCTCATCGGGCTCTTCATCTTGACCGGTAAAGGCATTTCGCACTTTTTCTTTCTGCGTGTAGGCCTTTAAGTTATCGATGTAGTTCGCGCAAAGTCTTTGCAGCGCGCTTTCATCTGCACTGATGGCTCTTTGCACCTCGGCTTTAATTATTTCTTCGTATTCCTGCCGGATGACGCCCAAAAGTTCACGGTAATCAGCCTTGAGTTCTTCGTTTGAAAGCAGCGAGTGATTTTTAAGTCCACTGTCGAGTTCGTTGAGAACCATGAATGGATTCACCGATCCCCGGTTGCTTTGTTGGGCCAGCACGATCGAGTTTGAAAGCTTGTCCTGAATATAGCGCGGCGAAATCCCCTCCAAGCCCTCTTTAATGGTCTCTTTGCGAAGCTCCCGCACATTGTCTTCCGTGTAATTCGGCAAAGTTTTCCCGTTGTATAATTTTAGTTTCTGCAGCCGGGTCAGATTTGCTTTCTTTGGCTTTTCCAAACGGGTCATGATCGCCCACATCGCGGCCATTTCAATTGTGTGGGGCGCAATGCTGATCCCGCGAATGCGTTTGGAATTAAAGTCTTTTTTGTAGATGTTAATTTCGTCTTTCCATTTCGTGATGTAGGGAATATCGATTTTTACTGTTCTGTCGCGCAGAGCTTCCATGAATTCATTGTCCTGCAAGCGCCGGTACTCAGGCTCGTTGGTGTGCCCGATAATGACTTCATCGATATGTGTTTGTGCAAACTTCTTGGGCTTGACCCGATGTTCTTGGGAAGCACCCAATAAATCATACAAGAAGGCCACGTCCAATTTTAAGACCTCAACGAATTCAATCATACCGCGGTTGGCGACGTTGAATTCCCCGTCAAAATTAAACGCGCGGGGATCCGAGTCCGAGCCGTACTCGGCAATTTTTCGGTAGTTGATGTCCCCCGTGAGCTCGGTGGAATCCTGATTTTTTTCGTCTTTGGGTTGGAAAGTTCCAATGCCGATACGATCGGCTTCGGAAAGCATCAGGCGCTTCACGCGCACATGGCTTAATACTTTCATCAAATCGCCATTGTACTTTTCCATCAGCGCTTTTTGGATAAACCGGCTCGGAGGAGAGAGCTCCCCGTCGATTGTGACGCGAAAATTGCCCTCTTGCCCGCGATTAATTTCATCTAAAACTTGCGCCCGCATTTCTTCGGGAATCAAAAGCATAGGCTCTTCATTCATGGGACTGGCAAAGGATTTGCTTTCTTTTCCTAATAGCCCGTTCAAACGATTGTCTTCATCCACCCATTCAAACGTGTACATCGCGCCCGCTTCGGTGCGCGAATAAAGTTCGATGCCTTTTTTTAACATGCGGCAGATCGTGGATTTCGCAGAACCCACCGGGCCGTGAAGCAAAATCACCCGTTTCTCGGGGCCGTAACCTAAAGCGGCCGCTTTTAAAACGTTCACCAGTTTCATTAACGGAACATCCAATCCGAACACGGCATCTTTTCCGTTATTTTTCGCGTCGTCGAAAAATTTGTAACGAATAACAGGTTTTTTAAAATCGATGTACTCTTCAGTTCCGGTTTCAACGCATGTTCGACATGATCGTGGAAA
>JAYUPS010000044.1:0-2146 GCA_043759945.1 Bdellovibrio sp. | reverse complement strand
GAAGTTCCGCAAGTTGCGACCGCAGAAAAAGCCAGTCATTAGAGATGCGCTAAAGGTGCGGCGCGCTTTTACGCTTTTAGAGCCCTTCGCACCCGCTCAGGTCGGTAATCAAATCTTGTTTTTGAAAATAGTGGAAAACAGGTGTGATTTTTTCTGCCGGCGAAAAGCTGGTGGCCGTTAAAGTGTCTTTGCCCTTTTTAATCGGAAACACGTAGATCTTAGTTCGGCCGTTGTCGTCGAGTAATTTTCCCAAACCCTCGAGCAAGCCGCCTTCCAGATCCTTGTAGTACTTCTCGTCGAACAATCCCGTCAAATGACTGGCGCGCAGTAAAAGGGCGATCGGTTCCTGCGTGGCGGCTCTTAAAAATCTTTTCATTTTGTAAAACAAAGTAAAGTTTGAAACCAAGATGTGTTTTTTAAGTTGAAGCATCTCTTTGACCCGGGTGTAGAAACCCTCGTCGTCCGTGGATTTTCCGCTCTCAGGGGGACGCATCGTCAGTTCCAGCAAGACCATGGGTTTTGTTCCCTTAAAATCCATCGCGAATTGCTCGAGCCCCCGCTCGATGAGCGGCTTGTGTGTTTCAATTTTTGATTTAAAATCCGCCCGTTCAATTAAAATAGGTTTTCCGTAAATCGTGTCTGAAACGGAAACAATGTCACCGTCGGGACCAAAAAGAGTGGCCTCGGCCAAACCCTTGCGAACCAATTCGATGTTTAAAAGCTGATTGTTGAAACTATCAAAGTCGGGGCCCAAGCAGCGAATCAGATCGATCGCGATTTGGCCGGATTTGATATTTTCGGTTAATGCCGGGATCAGTTCGGCTTGGGTCTTGATCGAGCGAAATGCCGCCGCAATCAAATTCACGCCGAGCACGCCCAGCGTCTCTTGCTGCTGGAGCCGGTATTTGTCGAGCATGCGCACGTGCAAGATGATGTCGTTGGGTTGGCCCTTGGGTTCAGCCTGGAAACGAATGCCCATCCAGCCGTGGCAATAGCGTTTCGCCTGATCTCCGGTCGTCACGGTGTTGGCGTAAGAAAAGAATTTTGTGCGATCCCCGCGGGATTCAGACAAGCGACGTTCCATCAGCTTAAATTCTTTATCTAGCATTTTGTTTAGGCGGGATTCGCAAACGTAGCGGCCATTGGCTTCTTTGCCGTAAATCTCATCGCTGTAGGCCATGTCATAAGCCGACATGGTTTTTGCCACGGTCAGCGAGGCCTGACCGGCCTGGAAGAAAAAACGAGCGACTTCTTGCCCGGCTCCGATTTCGGCAAAAGTTCCGTAAACGCTTCCGTCTTCGTTCAGGTCGAGTGCTTTGCCGACCGTGGTGCGATGAATGCGCAAATCTTTTTTAGCCATTTTTGCCTCCGTCGGTTTTCACCCACGCAGTGATCGCTAAGCTCATCGCTTTTTCGATCGGCATCTGAATGGGAGTAACCGAGGTTTTTGGAACCAGTACGGTGTAGCCGCCCATCCCGTAAGAGAACGGAATGTAAACGGCAACTCGATCACTCAGGACGGACCCTAAGCCCACATCGGCGAAAGCGTCCCGGGTAACGATTCCCAAGATTCTTAAATTCATTCCCAATTCGACCAGCACAACCGAGCGCTTGTCGTTGGCGTCTTGTTTTGAGAACAAATTCATTAAATCTTTTAGGGGAGAATACACCGCCCGAATAAACGGGATCAGGTGAACTTGGCGCTCCAGCCACGCCAATGTTCTTGCGGCAATAAAGCTGTTCAGGGTTAAACCAAAGAAAAATATCAGCACCACCGTCAGAACCAGTCCCAAACCGGGAATGTAATAAGACTGCGGGAACACGAGCCTGAGAATCGAGCCTAATAAATTTTCTAAAATCATAACGGCCGAGTAAATGATGTAAATGGTCAGAGCGATCGGCAGGAGAGTTAAAAAGCCCCTCAGGAAGATTCGGTTCAATGATTTCATAGGTCTTAGTATCCTTTTGAGACACGCTTGTTTCAATAAGAGAATCGTAAAAACTCCCTTCATAATCCTAGACCTTTTGCCGATAGAATAAGGGTCTAGGAACAACGACGGGAGCAGCTGATCATGATTCGAATCGACCGACTCTGCCTGCGGATTGGTATTTTATCGTCGATGCTGTGGTCGTTTTCAAGCGCCGC
>JAYUPS010000043.1:0-5239 GCA_043759945.1 Bdellovibrio sp. | reverse complement strand
GGCTTGTCACCAAAAGCTAGAAGACTTTCGCGATCGTTTCCAGTAGCCTACCCAAATGAAAATACGTAAATCTGCTACGGTCTTGTGTTTAATTTTTCAATCAAGAGATCATTGAGCAGACTGCAGCTGGTCGTCAGGGGAATTTCTCCCTCCATGTTGAGCTCGTAGAAGGGCTGACCGCGAAATTCTTTAATGGCACGAGTCACCGCCGGGGTTTCTAACATCGAAGGGCCCATTGGCTCCCGATCCCAGACCAAGTAGGCAACACCACCAACAAAAATTAAAAGTGGTAAAATCCAGCGCATGCTTTAATATCCAAGAATTCTCGAGCTCGGTCAAAGGATTCAATTGTGCGCGAACAGCAATGGAAAATGAAAAAATTTAACCGGCATCAAACAACCGATCTTTACCTGGTCGCAAGCCCGACAGGCCTGAAGGGCATCTACACAAAGCCGCAGAAAGTTCCCTTTGTAAAAATCCTGCAGGAAAGCTCGGTGCTCGAACAAACTGTCGTGCAATTGCAGGAATATTTTTCTGGTCAGCGGAAACAGTTTGGTATTCCCTTGGATCTGCAAGGCACTGATTTTCAAAAACAGGTCTGGAAAGAACTGTCTCTTATTCCCTTTGGGAAGACGGTTTCATACAAAGATGTTGCTCGCCGAATAAAACGCGACAAGGCCTTTAGGGCCGTGGGGACCGCCAACGGTAAAAATCCGGTTTGCATTGTCATCCCCTGTCACCGCGTGATCGCGGCCGATGGCACGCTGGGAGGCTACTCGGGGGGACTGGAAATGAAAAAAAATCTTTTAAGTCTCGAAGGCCACAATTCGATCAAGTGGACGGTTTGACAGAATTTGATTTCAAATCAGGCTCTTGTTTTTGCTGGCCTGGTTGTTCTTGACCAAAATAATAAATAAAACTTAAGTGACTCGCAAAGATATCTATCCCGTAGGTCCCTTGCCTAGCGTCCACGGTGTAGTCATCGTCCGGTTTGCCGATTCCGCCCTGGCTTTGACCCGTGGTTTTATCGATTGCGAAATCGACCTGAGCCGTATTTCCAAATATCTTAAATCGATACCCTGTCCCCAGACTTAAACTTTGAAGTGCGGTGGCCGGATAAATCAAAGGGCTTGAATTTTCCTCATCAGTAACTTGGCTGGTCTGACTAATCCCCGCCCGCAGGGGCATCGCAAATCCGGTGTATTCAACCCCAAGCTTATACAAGGTTTGGTCTTTCCAGTTCTGCAGGATGGATCGGTTGCCGACATCCGAAGAGGTTGTCTCCAGTTCCACGGTTCGAACCGTAGAATAATTTGTCGAAGAGGCCTCGAAAAAGGTTTGCCACGTTGGCGTCCACCGGTAAGCCACGGCCGCCAAATAAACTTGCGGGAGCGTCGTGATCAGCCGGGCCTGACCCGGCGCAATCGCGGTGGTGAAAAAGGGAGTGATTGCTTTTCCTCCGGAAATAAATCCTTCCGCCCGTATATCCACGGGCGAGCGGTACATTAGTGCGGTCTTTAACGCCGGGTTGGGCCGAAACTGCAGGCCCAAGCGGTAGCCATCGGAGTCATCCTTTAGGTCGCGAAATTCCGGAGCCCCCACCGCCAACCCAAAGGCCGCGCGCGCCGGGCGCGTGTACGAGGCTTCATAAGTCAACCGCCGCACCGCAATTCCCAAGGACCACATTTCGTTAATTTTGTAACCCAGCCCAAGCGCGACTTCCGAGAGTTTGATGTCCGAATAAAAATCCAAGGGCTCAGTGAAGCCGCGAAAAACCACGTCATCATAAACCGTCTTCCCTCCACCGACCGCATATCTGCCAAGAGCCACGCCCCATTTTTCATTCCAGTTGTAGGCCACCATGCCGCCCGCAGAATTCGACGTCTGTTTACTCGAAGTCACCGCGTCGTTGTCGTTATTAAAGGGACCTGAAAGCTCGGACGAGGTCGGTGAAAAATTAAGCGACAGAGTCCAACCCGGGCGGCCCGCAGAAATAATTCCCGGATTGAAAGCCAAACCCTCGGCGGCGTTGCCGGCCAGCGATCCCACACCCCCAAGAGCTGCGGGACGGGCCCCAAAAAGCGAGGGCTTTTCATAGCCCGAAGCCAAAACCAGGGTGGGAAACAAAACTAAAATTGGAAAAATACCTATGAATCTCACGGCCCCAAGCTAGGTCTTTGAGAAATTCAGAGCAAGTTTGCCTGCAGCGAATGACCATTATTTTCCTGGCGGTAACAGAAGAATAAGTTATTGTTCTGTCCCGGTTCAAATGCTCTGCGGCGCGCAATGGCGTTTGGCCGATTGACCCCGGGGACCCCGGGGCTCTAGATGAACGCTTAAGAGTTACGTAATTTTACCGGAGGATACCATGGCGAAAAAACCCGCAGCCAAAGCTGAGAAAAAACCGAAACGCAAAGCCGTCACTGGATTTGCACCACTGAAACACAAAGACGTTGTGATTACGCAGAAACGCACCGGCCGTTATGAAGTCAAAGACGCCAAAGGTAAAAACGTCAACGGTGCTGAGAAAACAAAAACTTTGCTCGAAGCAAAGCTTCTGAAGCCGTCCGAGAAAAAAGCTCCGGCTCCTGCGGCCGACGAAACACCTGCTACTTAAGTTTCGTTGATCCATCTTCTACCGTTAATTTTTATTTTGATTCAGACCGGGAGCGCTTTTGCAAAACCGCTTCCGGACTTTAGTTTTCGCTACCAGCCCGTCGAGGACTTTGGTGCCTCGCAAGGCGTGGAAAACGACCAGGCGACTTTGGATTTAAATTGGAAAAACTAATCTGAGAGTTGGCTTAGCTTTTTGAAAAGAGTCAGGCCGATCCAGGCGTCGGTGGCCGCGTACATCAGCTGAGCTTCCGTCAGCGTCGGCAGCTCCCAGTTGGTCAGTTTAGGACCCTTGGACAGACGGGATCGCAAAACCTCTTCCGTCATTCCCTTAAGACCAAAATTTTGCAATCCCTTTTTCTTGGCAACCTCTTGTAACTCGATAAAATTCTCGGGCTTAAATTTAAAAAGTAATTGCAACTGGCGTAAATCATCGCGGATCGCGGCTCCGACTTTTAAGATATCTTTATTTTCGAACACAGCTTTGATCACTTCGAATTGGGTCAATCCCTGCAGTCGAATTAAATAGGCTTCGTTGTCGGTCGCAAGCTGCAGAAGAGATACTTTGTGAACCTGACCCTTTTTAAAACTGGGTTTTGTCTCGGTGTCGAATCCAAACTCTGTCGCCGCAACCAAGAGCGGTCCGATCTGAAGTAGCTCTTGATCTGTTTGTATCAAGTGCAGTTTCCCGGGAAACAAAATAGTCGGCAAAGGTGCTGGTTCCATAGCTGGATTATCTAGCAAAGGGCAAAAACTTAAAAGCCAAATCATCGAATTGTTAACTTTTCTTGACTCCCTTGCATCGGGAATGTCGCTCACCCCCTTTACTCGGCGACCGATGAATTAGAGAGTGAACTTGCCGAAAGTAACAACCCTTCCCAGGAGTGATCTTCGATGGTTCGTCCGCGAAATGATCACCACGCGAAAAAAGTTGAAGCCTGGAAACAGAAGAACAGCGGCCTTTCCCCGAGCGATCAAACCCAACTTTTTATTTTAGGACTACAAGCTGTGCGAACGCGCGCTCTGATGACTTTAAGTGGCGTCACCGTTTCTGCGGTCATTGATCGAACTTTGCACGAATGCCAAGAAAAACATCCCGCTTTGTCATTTGTTGCGACCGATGCGTTGGGCTTGCGGTTTGGCAAAGTCGCTGACCAAAATCTGAAATTTAGTGCGCCAGACATTCACTTGTGTTTGCAAGAATTTCTAATTGAGCTCCTGGATGTTTTTGGAAAAATAACCGCCGACATTTTGACCAAAAATCTTCACCAAGAGCTTATGAGGGTCACCATCCAGTCGATTCCGGTGGTTAATGAAATGCCCCTCGTCCTGACTTTGGTTCCAGCCAATAAAAAGAAAGAACAGAAATGACAACCACGATGGGATTGGACCGAGTATCGACCGGCGTGCGCAACTTGGACGAAATACTTTCTGGGGGTTTACCGACCGACAGCCTGACTGTTCTTTCGGGCACCCCAGGATCCGGCAAGACCATTTTGTCCCAACAAATTGCATTTAAAAATGCCAATCCGAATGCGAAAGCCATTTTCTTTCAGACCCTTTCCGAGCCCACCGCCAAAACTTTAAAGTACATTCAGCAATTTAGTTTTTTTGATCAGCGGAAGCTTGACGAGGGATCCATCGAATTTATCGATTTGGGCGATATCCTGAATTCAGAAGGCTTGGAAAAAGCCATTGCTCTATTGATGAGCCACGTGAAACGCTTCAAACCGGCTTTTGTCATCATAGACAGCTTCAAAGTTTTTGAAGACTTGGCAAAGTCCCGGGAAGAGCTTCGAAAGTTTACCTACGAAGTTGCCATAAACTTAATGGCGTGGAACTGCACCACTCTTTTGTTGGGAGAATTCAGTCAGCAAGAAATGGACACAAATCCGCTCTTTTCCATCGTCGACGGGATTATTACTTTGAAGCATTTTTCTGAAGCCGGCGAAGAGCAGCGGTTTATTCAAGTTTCAAAAATGCGAGGCACAAATCACAGCCGCGACGAACACACCTTTACGATCAATTCGGCGGGACTTGAAATCTATGCCCCGCGTGTGACGATACGGCGCGCTCCCGGATCGGACCGAAAAATTTCCGGAAATGGGCCCGTGCGCGCCAAACTTGGGATTTCAAGTCTGGATTCTTTGCTGGGGCCGGGCATCCCTTGGGGTTCAAGCATCCTGGTTTCCGGAGTGGCCGGGACCGGCAAAACGATCCTGTGCTTGGAATTTATTTACCGGGGCGCCAAAGAGTTTGGGGAAAAAGGAATTTTCTTTTCGTTCGAGGAAACTCCCGAGCGACTGATTGCCGCAGCCCACGGCATGGGCTGGGACCTGGCCCACGAAATTGAAAACGGAAAGATCGAACTTATTTTTGTTCCCCAAACCGAAATTTTGGTGGAACGAGATCTTTTGATGATGAAAGAAAAAATCGAAAAAATGGGAGCCAAAAGAGTCGCCATTGATTCGATTTCCGTTTTTGTTCATAAAATACAAACGCCCCAAGCCGTTCGCGAAAAAGTCTTTCAGATTGCAACGCTGGTTCAGATGGCTCAAGCCATTGGATTTTTTGCCACCGACATTCATTACGGTCAAAATCAGATCAGTCGTTTTGGGGTCGAAGA